>DOHE01000322.1 GCA_003535395.1 Clostridiales bacterium
GAGCGCCGGGGACTTGGCATCCGTCGGGAAACGGGAACCTGGGCCCGGCTGATCCGCCGGGCCATGGACTGTGATTACAGCTGGAAGCGTTCTTCCCGGGAATATATGGCTCTTTATGCAGCGGTGAAGGGGAGGATGGGATAGGAGGATGGGATAAGCCGCCATTTACTTTGCTGTTTCACGTTGCTATAATGTGCAGGAAAACAAATTTCATCCTTTGCATACCCGTATGCATCAACCGGGACAGGTGGTTATATGGACATCGGCAATGTTTTTACGGAAGAAAATATAAAAAACAGGATCATTGGGAGACTCGAAAGATATTTTGGCATCGGGCCTGAATCGGCGACCCGGCTGCAGATGTTTAAGGCAACCGCTCTGACACTGCAGAACATCCTGGCAGAAATGAGGCATGAATTCTGGGACAATGCCTGGCAGAAAGGATCCAGACAGGTCTATTACATGTCACTGGAATTTTTAATGGGGCGGTCATTGAAAAACCATGTATTCAATCTGCAGTTAACGGATGTATTTGAAAAAGCGCTGACCGGCATGGGATTCAATTTTCATGACATCTGCAGTTTGGAAACGGATGCCGGCCTAGGAAATGGAGGACTTGGAAGACTGGCGGCCTGTTATATGGACTCGCTGGCCACCGTTGCCGTCCCGGTGATGGGANNAATATTCCATCCGTTATGAATTCGGTATTTTCAAACAAAAGCTCATTGACGGATGGCAGGCGGAGTTTCCGGATACCTGGCTTGACAATGGGGATGTATGGCTGATTCCCCGTACCGATGAAGCGGTGGAAGTCCATTTTGACGGACGGATCGTTGAAAGCTGGGAAAATGACCGACTGAAAGTGCAGCATCTGGATCATAAAACCGTTCTGGCAATTCCTTACGATATGATGGTCTCCGGGTTTGGGAGCAAAGCGGTGAATGTGCTCAGGCTCTGGGCAGCCAAATCTCCCCAGTGTATCGACATGGCCCTTTTTTCACGGGGGGAGCATTTAAAGGCGCTGGAACAGAACGCCTGGGCGGAAGCCATATCCAGTGTGCTGTATCCTGCTGACGACAATTTCGAAGGAAAGTCCCTCCGGCTCAAACAGCAGTATTTTATGGTGTCTGCCTCGGTACAGGATATCATTGCCCGTCATATGGCAAGGTACGGTTCCCTGATGACGCTTCCCCAAAAGATCGTCATACATATCAATGACACCCATCCGGCACTGGTCATTCCGGAACTCATGCGGATCCTGATGGATCAGTATGGACTGGAATGGGAGGCTGCCTGGGGGATCGTGACCAAAACGGTGGCTTACACCAACCATACAGTAATGAGCGAAGCCCTGGAGACATGGCCGAAGTCCCTGTTCGCCGAACGGCTTCCCCGGATCTACCGGATCATCGAGGAAATCAACCGGCGCTTTTGCAGCGAACTGTACCGGTTATATCCCGGTAACGATGAGCGGGTGGCCCGGATGGCGATTATCGGGGTATGGGATGTAAGGATGGCTAACTTGAGCCTGGTGGGCGGATTTTCTGTCAATGGAGTTTCAAAGCTGCATACGGAGATATTATGCAGGCATGTTTTTAAGGATTTCAATGAAGTGTTTCCGGGTAAATTCCGGAACATCACCAATGGGATCGCATACCGGAGATGGCTTTGCCAGGCAAATCCGGAGCTGGCAGGACTTCTGGATGAACTGATTGGGACTGGATACCGGACAGATGCCGGGCAGCGGAAGGAACTTCTGGCCTGGAAGGAAGACCGGAGTGTATTGTCCCGTCTGGCTGCCATCAAGCTGCACAACAAGGAACGGCTGGCAGCGTATATCGAGGATTCCCAGGGGATCCGGGTGGACCCCCGGTCTGTATTCGATGTTCAGGTGAAGCGTCTGCACGAATACAAGCGCCAGCTGATGAACATTATGCATGTGCTGGGATCATATGACCAGATTCTGGAGGATCCTTCCGCTGAAATCCTTCCCCGCACCTTCATTTTTGCAGCCAAGGCTTCCCCGGGGTATTTCATGGCAAAACAGATCATCCGCCTGATTTCCTGCACCGCTCAGATGATCAACAACGACCCCCGCGTCCGGGATCGTATAAAAGTAGTGTTTCTGGAAGACTACCGGGTAACGCTGGCAGAGATGATCATGCCGGCAGCAGAAGTGTCGGAGCAGATTTCCACGGCAGGACGAGAAGCTTCCGGGACCGGAAATATGAAACTCATGATCAACGGGGCTTTGACTTTAGGTACGCTGGACGGCGCCAATATTGAGATCATGGAAGCCGTAGGCCCGGAAAATATGTTTATTTTCGGACTCACCGCAGAGGGAGTCGAAAATCTTTGGCAGAAGGGGTATGCGCCTTCTGCGTATTATCAGAATGACGAAAGGATCCGAAAGATCGCTGACCGGATGAAAAATGGAATCAGCGGGGTCAATTTTGGAGATATCGCCCATTATCTGCTGGCAGGACGGGGCAGTCATCCAGACCCGTACATGTGTATTGCTGATTATGATGCCTATCAGCGTGCCCAACAACAGGTTTCAAAAGCATATCTGGACCGCCGGAACTGGAATGCCATGTCCCTGGTCAATATCGCCTGCGCCGGCGGATTTTCCGCAGACCGGAGCGTCCGGCAGTATGCACGGGAAATCTGGGGGATCGATCCGGCAAGATGATGCAGCCAGCAACACCTCCACTTCAATACCAACCTTGGGATACCCGTCACAAAAGACCGTTCGGAGCCGTGCCGGCAGATACGCCTGTGGAAATTTATGTCGGTGTTTCCAGGAGACTGGGAACCCGGGAGATTTTTCTGCGCTATGCTGTCAGCGGCCCGGATGGGACAACGCAACTGGTTCGCCTGGCGATGTCATGGACAAAAATGGAAAAAGGATATGACTATTATCGATGCACTGTGAACATCTCCCAGCCTGGATCCTATCCGTACGATTTTTTAATACGGGGAGAGAAGGAAGAGGTGCTTTTTAGCAATTCCGCTTCGCAGATGGGATATTCCGGTATGCTTAAGGCCTCTCCTGTATGGGAGGGCGCTTCAGGAGAGGAGACGATCCCGGCAGCTGATTCCTGGCGCTTTACCTTGTATGAAAAAGGATTCAAGACGCCAAACTGGGCCAGGGGCGGGATCATGTATCAGATATTCGTGGACCGTTTTCATTTCGCAGCAGAGACCCGTTTTCTGACATTCGAGGGAAGCCCGGACTTTGTCGGGACCCGAAAAAAGGTTTTGCGCGCTGATTGGGGAGGGATCCCGGCTTACAGGAGGCTGCCCGGCGGTGATGTGGAGAATAACGACTTCTTTGGGGGAAATCTTCAGGGCATTATTGAGAAACTGGATTATCTGGCTTCGCTGGGAGTAGGGTGCCTTTATCTGAATCCGATCTTCGATGCGGCGTCCAACCACAAGTAT
>DOHE01000313.1 GCA_003535395.1 Clostridiales bacterium
GTAGGCCAGGTTGCCAAGCGCCAGGCTATTACAAATCCTGAGAGGACCATCAGCTCCATCAAGAGGGACATGGGCACGGACAGGAAAGTGACCATCGATGACAAAAAACATTCTCCTCAGGAGATTTCCGCCATGATCCTGCAAAAACTCAAAACGGACGCAGAAGCATACCTGGGTGAAAAGGTGACCCAGGCGGTCATCACCGTTCCTGCGTATTTCAGCGATTCCCAGCGGCAGGCCACCAAGGATGCGGGGCGTATTGCCGGGCTGGAAGTGCTGCGGATCATCAATGAGCCCACTGCCGCCGCCCTGGCATACGGGCTCGATAAGGAACATGATCAGAAAATCATGGTATACGACCTGGGAGGCGGGACCTTCGACGTTTCCATCCTTGAGATCGGAGACGGTGTTTTCGAAGTACTTGCCACCAACGGCAACAACCGGCTGGGCGGAGATGATTTTGACCAGCGGATCATGAATCACCTGACTGAAACGTTCCGCAAGGAAAATGGCATCGACCTCCGCAATGACAAGATTGCCATGCAACGGATCAAGGAAGCAGCGGAGAAGGCAAAAATAGAATTGTCCGGTGTGACCACTACCAACATCAACCTGCCTTTCATCACAGCGGATGCCAGTGGGCCCAAACACCTGGACATCAACCTGACCCGGGCAAAATTTGACGAACTTACCGCGGACCTGGTGGAAGCCACCATGGGTCCGACAAGACAGGCCATGAGCGATGCCGGGCTCGTTCCGGAGAAAGTGGACAAGGTTTTGCTGGTGGGGGGAGCTACCCGCATGCCTTCGGTCCAGGATGCCGTTAAGAAGTTTTTGGGAAAAGAACCCTTCAAAGGGATCAATCCAGACGAATGTGTAGCGATTGGCGCTGCGATACAGGCCGGTGTGCTGACGGGTGAAGTGAAAGACCTGCTGCTGCTGGATGTGACGCCTCTTTCACTGGGGATCGAGACGCTCGGTGGCGTATTTACCAAGCTCATCGAACGGAACACCACCATCCCCACAAAAAAGAGCCAGGTGTTTTCTACGGCTGCAGACGGGCAAACCACCGTGGAAATCCATGTTTTGCAAGGTGAACGGGAAATGGCCCAGTACAACAAGACCTTGGGCAGATTCACCCTGTCCGGCATTCCTCCGGCCCCCCGCGGGATCCCGCAGATCGAGGTCACCTTTGATATTGATGCGAATGGTATCGTGCACGTGACAGCCAAGGATCTGGGCACGGGTAATGAGCAGAAAATCACCATCACAGCCTCTACCAACCTGGCCGAAGATGAAATTCAAAGAGCTGTGAAGGAAGCGGAACGGTTCGCGAAGGAAGACCATCAGAAAAGAGAAGAGATCGACACCCGAAACCATGCGGATTCCCTGGTATATCAGTCGGAAAAAGCCTTGAAAGATCTGGGAGACAAACTGTCCGCCGATGACAAGTCCAAACTGGAAACCGGCGTGAACAAACTCAAGGAAGCGCTTAAGGGCACTGACATATCCACGGTCAAAAAAGAACATGAAGATTTGCAGCAGGCCTTTTACGACATCTCTTCACGGATGTACCAGCAGACCGGAGGCCCCCAGCCCGGGCCGGAAGGTTTCACCCCGGGAGCAGATGCAGGACCCCAGGGGCCCGAAGCCGGAGCTGCAGGCGGAGACAACGTTTATGATGCAGATTACAAAGTCGTTGACGACGACAAGGACAAAAAGTAACATCCTGTGATTTTTTATGAACAGTCATAACTGGCTGCTGTTTATACGGCAGCCAGTTGCATTCAAAGGTGCGGGAGGCGCAGCAGGATGCCTGAAAAAAGAGATTATTATGAGGTATTGGGAGTCGGCCGGGACGCCACACCGGAAGATTTGAAAAAAGCCTACAGAAAAATGGCGAAGCAGTACCACCCGGATGTGAATTCCGGGAACAAGGAATCCGAAGCAAAGTTCAAGGAAGTCAACGAGGCATATGCCATCTTAAGTGATGCCCAAAAAAAAGCCCAATATGATCAGTTTGGTCACGCTGCTTTCGATCAGACCGGAGGTGGGCCCGGAGGATTCGGCGGTTTTGATTTCAACATCAATGATATCTTCGAATCCTTCTTTGGCGGAGGGTTTGGCAGTTCCTCCCATAGCCGCAGAGGTCCCCAAAAAGGCCAGGATATCCGCTATCAGATGGAAGTCAAATTTGAAGAGGCTGCCTTTGGGATCGAGCGGGAAATTACCTTCCAAAAGATGCAGGACTGTTCCACCTGTGAAGGGACCGGTGCAAAACCCGGCACCAGAGCGGAGACATGCAAACACTGCGGCGGGACCGGCCAGGTGCAGGAACGCAGACAGACACCCTTCGGCAACATGACCAATGTGAAGACCTGCGATGCCTGCCGGGGCGAAGGAAAGATCATTGCGTCTCCATGCAGCCAATGCCAGGGCCGGGGCAAAATCCGCAAGACCGTGAAGCTCCGGGTGAAAGTCCCGGCAGGGATCGATGATGATCAGATGATATCCCTGCGCGGGGAAGGGGAGCCCGGCATTCGGGGCGGACCTCCCGGAGATCTCTATATCGCGATCCGGGTCAAACCTCATCCATTTTTTCACCGGGACGGCATGAATATCTTTTGCGAGATCCCCATCACCTTTACCCAGGCTGCCCTGGGCGCTGAAATCGATGTCCCTACCCTGGACGGGAAGGTAAAGTTCCATATACCCGAGGGAACCCAAAACAGCACGGATTTCCGGCTCCGGCAAAAAGGGATCCCAAGCTTACGGGGAGGCGGCCGGGGAGATCTTTATGTCAAGGTGCTGGTGGAAGTGCCACGAAAACTCAATGAAAAGCAGAAAGAACTGCTAAGGCAGTTTTCCGAACAGGGCGGCGATGAGCATTATGAAAAGCGGAAGGGTTTCTTTGACCG
>DOHE01000018.1 GCA_003535395.1 Clostridiales bacterium
CAGGCATTGGTGCTGATTCCGGCAAATGACGGCGATGCTTGCGTATCCTGTATTCAGACAGTGCCGGATCTCCCGGCGGAGGATCTCCGGAGCCTGGTCTTCTGTTGTTTCAACCGTTTCCACTTCTTCGCCGCTGCGGGTCACATAGTCAGGCGGATTCTCCGGACGGTATGTGTCCGGACTGTTTTCCAGGATCTTTGCACAGTGCCGGGAAATGGGTTCCGTAGACCGGTAGCTTTTGTCCAGGCTGATCCATTGGGTCTGTCCCAGCATTTCCCGAATCGGTCCATAATCCGCAGGGCTCCAGGGGTACAGAGACTGGTTTAAATCCCCCAGAGCTGTCAGGCCGCATCTGCGGAACAAACGAGCCATCAGGGAAAGCTGCACCGGCGTATAATCCTGTATTTCGTCGATGACTGCGTGTTTTAAATCCATCTTTTCCGGCATTTCCCCTAAAAGGCACTTAAGCAGCGCCAATCCAGCCGCATCCTCCTGAAACAGCCGGAAAAGATCCAGGTTCTCCGTTGTGATGGCACAGACGGAATCAAGATCCAAACCTTCATGTGTTTCATCCAGGCAATCTTCCAGAAGACCCGGCCGCGCAAACAGGTCCCGGTAAGCCTGCGTTGTATCGAAGGCGGTCATCTGATCGATGGTTTTACGACTGGCGGAAAATTCCTGCCGCATGCGCAGTATGGCGAGCGCTTCTGCTTCCTTGTCCGGATACCGTCCGCCTTGTATCAGGGATTTTTTAAGTTCAGTCACCCGCTGCTCTTCCAGAGGTTCCAGAAGATAGAGGAGACGATGCTTCAGTTTCTCAAGCCGTATCGCCATGGGATATCGGCTGTAATCTTCATCATACAGCTTTTTTGAGTCTGCCGCTGAAAGGACCAGTCCGGACGGAGATAAAAGGTCCAGGAACCGGCCTTCATGCCGGATCAGTCTTTCGGCATATGTCTCCAGGGCTTTTAAAAATTCAGGCGCAGTTTTCAGCCGGATGCTGTCCCGCCTGCACCGGGTGGCCGGATCATCTGTTTGCTTGAACAGCACTTCCGAAAACTCTCCAGGTTCTTCGATGCTGTACTGCCTGTCGGTGATGCTTCCCGCCAGGTCAGTGAATGTAACGGTCTTCACCGCCTCCTCCCCCAGTTCAGGCAGTACTCCGGAAATGTATGCGGAAAAGATTTTACCAGGTGAGAGCACAAGCACCTGGTCAGGCTTTAGCGTGTCCCGTCTGTTGTAAAGGAGATAGGCGAGCCGATGCAGTGCCACGGAAGTCTTTCCGCTGCCAGCCGGTCCGTGGACCAGGAGCCGGTTGCCCAAATCTTCCCGGATGATCCTGTTCTGCTCCCGCTGTATCGTATTGACGATGGTTCTCATCCGTCCGTCAGCACTGCGGCCCAGGATCTCCTGCAGGATATCATCTCCGATGGCCAGGTCCGTATCGAACATGGCTTCCAGTTTTCCCTGCCGGATCCGGTACTGTCGTTTTAAAAGCATCTCTCCATGGATCATGCCGGCAGGGCAGCGATACCAGGCCCTGCCCAGCCCAAAGTCATAAAACATGCCGGAAACCGGAGCACGCCAGTCATAGATCAGGATCTCGCCGGTATCTGAACTGATGAGTCCGGACATCCCGATATAGATCTGCCGGACTGCATCCGGAGATTTATCATACTTAAAATCAATGCGGGCAAACCAGGGAGATCCGCTCATTTTCTCCAGCCTGACGATTTCCTTCTCCATTCGCTGAAAATCCCGGGTATACCCGTCCAATTGCATCTGGCGGGAGGATATCTCGACCAGATCATCAAAATCCCTGATTTGGTCCGGCATCTCTGAAAAAAACGAGGTTTGCATGGCAAATCCGTCTTCGGCTTTTTTTCGGGCCCCGGTCCGCGCCTGGGACAACTGCCGGTGGATGATCCCGAGCAGATCATTCAGGTGCTGGCATTCCCTTTCATCCATCTCTTCCACCAACCTCCGGATCCTGTACTCAACATAATTGTACTATACTGCGTCATAGATTTCCATGCATTCAAACGTTCTATTTCCGCTCTCCTTCCAGACGGATCACGTTGCCGAGGATACTTGCAGACTCAACGGATACATTTTTTTGGATCTCCAGCTGCCGGATCATCGTATTGTTTAGATATTCCTCCATTTCCCGGATAATAATCTTCGGAAGTGCCATGGTTCCGAGCCTGGCCTGTTCGATTTCAAACCAGGGCTTGCCTGTCTCCGGTTCCTGTTGCATCCGGCCAATGATACAGATCCGCTCATTCACAGGAAGTATCGTACCGGTATCTGCCACATCGAAGGATATTTCAAGCAGCCCGTCCCCCGCCGGATCCAGCCTGACATTTTCTATGGGGATATTTTGCTTCTGATCATCCGCCAGCAACTCTTCGATTTTTTGCTCTGTTATCCTGGCGACAAACCGCGTCCCGTCCCAGGTGAGCCAGGGAGATGAATCCGGCTCAATTGACGGGATTTCCGGGGAATTTACAGGCGGAGTCACCAGACCGGATCCCCTGTCCTTCAGCGATTCCTGCAAGAGGTTGAGCACGGGCGGAAGTTCCTGCTCCGGAGACAATTGGAGCATCGTTAATGCGGACAACCATACAAATATAACAGCAANNGGATCATGACAGCACCCCTGTTGGCTGTTTTTTCGGCTGACTGCCGGAAAAACGGTATACCTGCAGACGATCTTACTGCAGTATAGTTTTCCATATCAGGGGCTGGTTATTCAGTTAAGATCGCTGCTCGCGGAAAGCAACGGCTTTTTTTCTCCAGTTTCCATTAAAATAGCGGAACAATGCGATCCCCAACCCGACAGCCCAGGCAACCGGCAGGGACCACCAGATGGATGCAGGTCCCAATACAGGCACGAGCATATAGGCTACCGACAGGCGAACGGCAAAAACTGCGGCGGTGCTCAGCATGGATATATTCACATCCCCCGCTCCCCGAAGAAGGCTGTTGGTGATGAACATGGCGCCGAACACAAACAGGAAACCGGCTACAGTCTTTAAGTATGCAGTTCCCTCCAGAAGCACCGCATCATCCGCACTGCCTAAAAACAGGCGGATAAAGGCAGCGCCAAAAATATAAACCACGATGCTGGTGGCCAGCGTCAAAACCAGCATGATGCTGAGAGTATTCCGGTATCCCCTTTTCACCCGGTCAATGCGCCCGGCTCCCATATTCTGTCCGGTAAAGGTGGAGATCGCCATGGCCAGGCTCATATTCGGCATGGTCACAAGCTGCTCGATCCGGGATGCGGCAAAAAAGGCCGCCATGGTAACCGTGCCGAAACTGTTTACGAGTCCCTGGACTGCCAAAAAACCGATGGACAGCAGGGTTTGCTGTCCTGAGGCCGGGATCCCCAGCTTGAGCGCCTTTTGAAACATCCCTTTGTCAAAAACCAGTTCTTTGAAGGAGAATTTCAACACGCGGATATCTTTTTTATAGATATAGACAAAGCACAGCAGGGATGAAACTGCCTGGGAAATGATGGTTGCATATGCCACTCCCGCTACTCCCATGTTCAGACGGATGACAAAAACCAAATCCATCACCACGTTCAGAAGGGAAGTTAAAATCAGGAAATACAGCGGGGTGCGGGAATCCCCCAGAGCCCGCAGGAAGGCTGCCAGAATATTATACATCGACATGAAGACCGAACCCGCAAATATAATGCGTAAATAGGACAGAGCATCCGGCAGAATCGCTTCCGGTGTTTTTAGGATCAACAGCAAGGGCTTGCTGAGCAGCAGCCCCAGCACTGCCAGAACCAGGGCCGCCCCCGTCAGGAAAAGAAAACAGGTAGAAAGAGCCGCCCTCAATTCCGGGCGGCGTTGTGCACCATACAACTGGGACACCAGGACGGAGGCTCCCATGGCCATTCCCATCATCACTGCCGCGATCAGGAACATGACCGGGAAACCTGTCCCCACGGCGGCGAAAGCGTCTGCGCCTACGAACCTGCCAACGATAATGGAATCCACCATGTTGTATGCCTGCTGAAAGACATTGCCTGCCAGCAGCGGCAGGGCAAACAGGATGAGAAGCCGGGTCTCGCTGCCATTCGTCATATCTTTGATCATTCACGGACCTCCCCGGGTCCTGCATCTTCCATGATGGGGGACCACTGCATATACCCTTGCAGCAGTTTTAAATTACGGTTGAGCAGGGGCCAGACCGCCTCCGTTCCATCCGCCCGGTTCCAGGAGGCGATGCCCGCCAGGTCCAGTTTCAGCACCAGAGCGGACTTTAAGTCCATGGACTGCAGGTCCTCCATCCAGAAAATCCGGGTACTTCCGTCTTTTTCATATGTAATCTTATATTGCCCGCTTTGGGAGTCCCATACTTTATGGACTGGATATTCTTGCAGGATCTCCTGCATCCTGTCCATCCCAATGACCCCAATATGCTTGTCCCGGTCGTCCCAAACCCGGGTATAAAAAGGCACTCCCAGCAGAAGTTTTTGCCGCGGGACCATTTCCAGCACTTTCAGCGCATTTTCCTCGACCCATGTGATTTCCGCCACCGACCCTGCTTTGTTCCCGGAAGCATAATACTGGTCATAGGTCATCAGCACCAGGTAATCCACGATCCTGCCCAAAGCTTGATGGTCATAGCACTGCGACCAGTTCTCGCTGCCTTCGGGGATATTGACATCCATGGATACGATTAGTCCCTGGGCATGCAGGAACGGGGTCAATTCACGGACAAACTGACTTAAGGCGTCCCGGTCGGCTTTGTATACATTTTCAAAATCGATGTTGATACCGTCCAGCCCGTATAGCGCAGATACGGCCAAAACCTGACGGATGAGTTCATCCCTTGCATTGGGGTCGTGAAGAAACTGCCGGGTCTTCTCAGGGTTTTTAAAGTCATTGGCCAGCAGAGCCCATATCTGGTAGCCCCGGCTCCTGGCCCAGGTGATGTACCCCGGATCGATCTTCACCTTGACATTGCCGCTGATATCCATCAGTTCCAGCCAGGTGGGAGATACCACATCCACCCCCGGCATCGTCCCGATTCTCTCTGTATCCACCGGCAGAGTTC
>DOHE01000161.1 GCA_003535395.1 Clostridiales bacterium
TGATGATGCGGATGGATATGTCTGTCTTTTCATTATCCTTGTATTTTTTTCCGGAACGCTGGCAAACTTCATCCAGGATGCTTCGAATGGTATCCACTTCAAACAGGCTGTCGACCCCCTGAGCAATGCAGGCCAGGCGTTCCAGCCCCATACCGGTGTCGATATTGGGACTGGCCAGGGGGGTGTAATTGCCAAGCGCATCCTTTTCAAACTGTGTAAATACGAGGTTCCAGAATTCAACGAACCGGTCGCAGTCACATCCGGGGGCGCAGTCCGAAGCCCCGCAACCCACCGCAGCGCCTCTGTCAAAATAAATTTCGGAGCAGGGTCCGCAAGGCCCGGTGCCATGCTCCCAAAAGTTGTCCTTCCTTCCCAGTCGAACAATGCGTTCCGGCCGGACCCCCGCGGTCTGCTGCCACAGCAGGGCGGCTTCCCCGTCTTCTTCAAACACAGACACATAGAGCTTCTCAGCCGGAAAATGAAGCACTTCTGTGACAAATTCCCAGGCCCAGGCGATAGCTTCTTTTTTAAAATAATCCCCAAAAGAAAAATTCCCCAACATTTCAAAAAAAGTGCCGTGACGGGAGGTTTTTCCCACATTTTCAATATCCGGGGTCCGGATGCATTTCTGGCAGGTGGTGATCCTTTTACAGGGAGGTTCCAAAGCCCCTGTAAAATAGGGCTTCAGTGGTGCCATCCCTGAATTGATCAAAAGAAGACTGGGATCATTTTGCGGGATCAGGGAAAAACTGGGAAGTCGTAAATGGTTTTTTTCTTCAAAAAAGGAAAGATATTTTTCTCTGAGCTCATTCAATCCGGTCCACTGCAATTGCAACAACTCCTCTTTGGTCAATTATAAACAAGCAGAAATTGGGTGTCAAGCAAATGCATAGCCGCTGTTTGAAGCGCGGATAATACCATTACCGCCATATTTTGTCCCACAGGAGATGAATGGATTCGATGAGAAAAGAAATTTGGAAATGGATGATAATCGGAGGTATCGCAGGTGCTTCCGCCAACCTGATTCTGGGCAGCAATACCGGCATGCGCAGGAAATGGATGAAAAACGGAAAAAACATGTTAAGGAGCACTGGTAAAGCCATCAGCGGCATTATCGACATGTTCAGCTGAAACGCTCATCCCGGCACGAAACTGCCGGGTACTTTGGCACCCGCGTACCCGGGTGTTATGCTGCTGTTCGGCCGACGCTATAAAAAATCGCCGGCCGGATGTACATACGCTTGTATTTTTACCGGATTCCTCCCCCTTAAGACCCTGAGGAAGGAATTTCCATGAAAATAGTTTATCCGGTCCTGAGTGCTTTATTCATCGTTTACATTATCCGGCCGGTGGTTCGTAAAATGGAAAGAAAAGGTATCCGGACCGGACATGCCATCCTCATCCTGTATGCGTTCATCCTGCTTACCCTGGCGGCCGTCATCCTCTATGCCATACCGGGGATCCGAAAAAGCCTGGCTGAAATTACACAGCTGCTGCCGTCTCTGGTCGGCAATTACAAACAGCAGGTGGACGGGATTTTCGATGGCATTCAGGGAAGCACCTGGCCGCAGGAGATCAAAGATATGCTGCTCAGTGAGCTTGGATCCTTGACGGCCGCCGTCACCCGGATGGCATCCGGTCTTCTGAGCCGGTCTTTCGGTTCGCTGCCCGGCATCCTGACTTTTGTATTATCCTTGCTGGTGGGGATGGTGACCGCGTTCTACCTCATACGGGATGGCAGACAGATCCTTCATTCGCTTCTCAAACCCGTACCAGTAAAATACCGGCACAGAGTGCTCCGCTTTTTTCGCGATATGGATTCCATCTGCTCCAGTTTCATCAGCGGGCAGTTCCTGGTAGCTCTTATGGTTGGGATTCTGGAAGGCTTGGGTCTTTGGCTGGCCGGCGTCCGTTTCCCGGCGATGATGGGATTGATCGGGGGACTGTCCAATATTATTCCCTATTTTGGACCTTTTATCGGCGCTCTGCCTGCAACAGCCATTTCCCTGGCGGAATCCGTCCCGCTTGCGCTGAAAGCCGCAGCTGTATTTGTGCTTGTACAGCAGGCAGACAATGCCTTCATTACCCCAAAAATCATCGGAAAAAGGCTGGGGCTGCATCCCCTGGTCACGATATTCGCTGTGCTGACAGGAGCACAGTTCTTCGGGATCCCGGGGATGGTCATCGCCGTGCCCGCGGCCGCCATCGGCAAACACCTGCTAAAACAGATCTTCGGCCTCTCCTGAAAACAGCATGGGAATCAGTTCCGTCCCCTTAAGGATCCGCCCGGCTGCTGCCGTCGCAGCGGATCTTTCGTCATAGCGCACACCCGTCCGGGATTGTGGCAGCGATCCGCTCCTGTGCCGGTAAAGCAGCCACGGGACCGGGTCCCTCACATGGGTTTTGATGTCCAGAGGCGTGGCATGATCCGGTGTGATAAGGATATCAAACGGTCCGTTATCCGCAGCTGTTCCTGCCAGACCCTTGAGCAGGGTACCCAACAGCTCTTCGTCGATGCGTTCGATGGCTCGTACTTTCTCGCCGGAATTTCCCTGATGTCCGCATTCGTCGGGAGCTTCCACGTGTATAAAAACAAAATCCTGCCCGGATTGAAGCTCAGAAAGCGCTGCCAGAGCTTTTCCCCGGTAATTGGTATGAATGTTCCCCGTGGCACCCTCCACGGTCACATGCTTCAGCCCGGCCGCAATCGCGATGCCCTTAAGCAAATCCACCGCAGAGATGACAGAACCCCGGCGGCCATGCCGCGCCAAAAAAGGTTCCAGAGTCATTCTTCGACCCTGTCCCCAAAGCCACAGTGCATTGGCAGGAGCAAGGCCCATTTGCTGCCTTCGCCGGTTCAACGGGTCAGCCGCCAGCAGCCGGTGCCCTTCTTTCATGATCCGAAGGATCTCCTTCGCCCCGGATCCTTCCGGCAGGTAAGGCCGGATGACCTTCCCTGTGATGTCATGGGGGGGCGTCAGCCGGTATTCGTCAGCCGGAGCCCTGCAGACCATGCAATGCCGGTAGCTGATCCCTGGATAAAACTTAAACGCATCATCACCCAGATTCTGCCCGATCTTTTGGATCAACTCCCGTGCGTCCGGCGTATCGATCTCCCCGGCAGAATAATCCTGCATCACTTGGTCTTCGAATTCGCCTTCGCCGCTTAATGTGACCAGATTGCACCGGAAAGCCAGGTCGGTATCCTCAAGCTCGACCCCCATGGCCAAAGCTTCAATGGGGGATCGCCCGGTATGAAATATCAACGGATCATACCCCAGAATGGACAGGTTGGCCACATCGCTGCCGGTAGGCATCCCTTCCGGCAACGTTTTTGCAAGCCCCATGCTTCCATGACCGGCCAGGAGGTCCATATGCGGTTTCCTGGCAGTTTCCATGGGTGTTTTTCCGTGCAGCAGGTCCGTAGGTCTGTCGGACATTCCGTCACACAATAAAAGGATTGTTTTCGTCATTCCCATCCGGTATATTTGAGTTCCTTTCCGGGGGCGGCTGTGCTCAGACCCCGCGCTGTTTGCACCGGAGCTGTTCGCCGGTTGTCTGGTTCGTTGTGCTCACATGCCCCTTCAATGGCAGGATTCTATCATGGATGGCATCCAAAATCCAGGATTCCTGAGGGAAAAAGTAATTTTCAAGTTCATAGGCAGGAGTGATCCAATTTCTGGCTCCCACCACGACCGGCGGTGCATCCAGGTCATCGAAGGCCAGTTCGCTGATCGTCTGTGCCATGTCTTTCAGGATGGATCCCCGTTCGCATGCATCGCTGCAAAGCACGATCCTGCCTGTTTTCTTCACGGAAGCCAGTACGGGTTCATAATTGAAGGGCACAATGGATCTCGCATCGATCACTTCTGCGCTGAGTCCGTACTTCTCCTCCAAAGTTTTAGCCGCATCCATCGCCCGGTACAGCGTCGCACCCACAGTGAGCAGGGTGATGTCCCGGCCGGGCTTTTTGATGTCCGGTTCCCCGATGGGCACTTCATAGTATCCTTCCGGAACTCCTTCTGTATGGAACATTTCACCCATGTCATACAGCCGCTGGCTCTCAAAATAGACGACCGGATCCGTTCCGGCCAAAGCGCTGTTCATCAGGCCTTTTGCGTCATAGGGAGTCGCAGGGAACACCACTTTCAGTCCCGGGATATGAGCGCACAGGGAAGTCCAGTCCTG
>DOHE01000134.1 GCA_003535395.1 Clostridiales bacterium
GATTGATTGATTGATTGATTGATTTCGTTGCCTTTATGATATAATGCGTTTAAATATTATGCATTCAATAAAATGTTTTGCACAAATTTAAAGATAGAAGGCGGGATCCGAATGCTGATCGGTAAATATAGACAGGAGCTGGATGAAGCTTTTCTTGATCTTCCCGGGCTTGTTTTTTTTGGACATAATATTTCAACCAAGGCTTCTCACCCCCTGGGTCTTCACAATCACGACGGCTGCATTGAAATTGTGGTCATCAACAAGGGAAACGAGTCATACTACCTGGAAAACCGGAAATTTGATCTGTCCGGAGGGGACGTTTTTATTTCCTTCACCGGCCAACCTCATCAAAGCGGCAATACATCACAGGGAGTATGTGAAATCATCTGGCTGCAAATCAACCCATCGGCCCGGAGAAATTTTCTGGGACTGGCGGGTCCCTATGGCGAATTGCTGAGAACGAGGCTTTTTTCCATCGACACCCATGTGATGAAAACCGATAAGGAAGGAATATCTTTTTTAAAGAAGAGCTTTGATCACTTTTTAAAACACAGGACAGAAGACAGGCTATATGCTCAATCTCTTCTCGTCAGCTTTCTATGTCGACTTCTGTTTTTACAGGACAAGGAAAAGAGGAATGATGAATTCATTGAAAATATCCTGCAATATATCGATGAAAACATTTACGATGTGATCAAAATCGAAGATATTTGCAGCCATTTCCATCTGTCCCTCTCCGGCTTCAAGCACAAATTTAAAGAATACGCGGGAGTTACGCCCAGAGATTATATCAACGGAAGAAAAGTACAAAAGGCGAAGGAATTGCTGAAGGCGGGCAAGAATGTCACTGAAACGGCAATGCTACTCTCCTTCAATTCCTGTGATTATTTTTCCGTAGTATTCAAAAAGTATACAGCATGCAGTCCCACAGCTTATCATCAATATTTGTCGTATGAATGATGATTCCAGCCGGTTCCAGGTTATCCGCGAAAGCGTGCAGGGTGATCATGCCTTCCCCTGATGAACGTATGACACATATCATCCTTCCGTCATAGACATGATGTGCATACCCTGTATAGGGTTCCGCATCCTTGGGGTTAGACGTGCCCAGAGCAAGGACCTCTCCTGGACCGTCAACAGAAAACCTCATTTCATGGGATGCAGAAGGATTCAGGATGCCATTTTTATCAGTCACTTCAACCGTAACATAACACAGGTCATGATCCGGCCGAATGCATTCATGATCTGCAGTCAGTCGAATTTTTGACGGTTTTCCCGCAGTGAAAATGGTAAAGCTGCTGCCGTTGTCCGATACAGCCTTCATTTCTCCAGGTTCATAATCGACCTTGAACAGGGCTGCATACCGGGGCTGTACAAAGCTTTCGTTCCATTTTACGATCTCAACCAGAGTTTCGTTATCATTGTAAAGCGGCTGCACTCCGAGGGATCTGCCATTCAAAAACAGCTCTACAGATTCCCCCGGCGAGTAAATATCGACGAGAAGTTTCTCCCCCTCATGTCCTTCAAAGTTCCATGATGAAACACTTTCATCCCAACCCCAGTAGGAAAGATACTCCTTTTCGCCGGGTTTTACCTGACAGGGGCGCCGCACAGCAATATACGGCCTGTCTGCGATCCCCCACACACAATCCCGATAATATGACTGGGGGCGTTTGAATCCGCACAAATCAATATCCCCGCAGTAAGCCTTGCTCCATGGATAATTTCCTATATGCGATGGCGGCGTACTGCTATCCCCATGATAACTGTTTCCAATGGCAGCCTCTCCCAGATAATCCAGCCCCGTCCATACAAAATCTCCAATTGTATAGCTGTGTTTGTAAATAAAATCCCAATGCCGGTATACCAGTTTCGGGACTGATTCCGTCCCGAGCATGATACGGTTGGGGAACTTCTCGTGGTGCTCCTCAAAGAAATCATGAAAATAATTATATCCGGCAATATCCAGCATTTGCATGATCCTGCTGCTCTCTTCCCCGACATAATTGAAGCCCTGTGTTATAAATCTTGTACTGTCAAGCTCCCGCGCATAATCCGCCAAAGCCTGTGCGGTTTCATATCCCCCGGATATCCCCCGCTGCTCCCTGATTTCGTTTCCAATGCTCCAGATAATGACCGAGGGATGATTCCGGTCACGCATGATCATGGAATACATATCCCGTTTCCACCAGTCATCAAAGACCACATGATAATCATAAGGTGTTTTTCCCAACCTCCAGCAGTCAAATGCTTCATCGATGACAAGCATCCCCAGTCTGTCACAGGCATCCAGAAAGGATGGTGCCGGTGGGTTGTGCGCGCAGCGTACTGCATTGAATCCACTCTTCTTCAAAAGCTCAACTTTGCGCTCTTCCGACCTTGGATAGGAAGCAGCCCCCAGGATCCCATTGTCATGATGGACACAGCCCCCATGCAGCTTGACCGATTTTCCATTCAAAAGCAGTCCTCTTTCAGCGTCAGCCTCGATTTCGCGTACCCCAAAGGTGATCGCATCACTGTCGATGACCGCGCCATCCTTTATAACCTGGATAACCAGCTCATACAAATTGGGGGTCTGCGTATCCCCNNCAGGGGAGTTGATCTTCAGGACACATATATTCTCAGCGGCAGCAGCACAGCTTTGTTCCGCAACTGTATTGCCTGCAGGATCTTTGATGTGCATTTTCATGATTTTATTCTGCAAGGAGCCTTCCAGACTGGTTTTTACAGTCACCGTCCCGTCATTTTTCGTTGTTACTGATGTCCCCCACAGCGGAATATAGGCTTCACCTGCAAAGTGAAGCCATACATTGCGGTAAATGCCTGATCCGCTGTACCATCTTGTATTGATTACATCTGAATTATCAACGATAATGCGTATCTGATTGTTTCCCGGAACCAGGTAAGGATTCAATTGATAAAAAAACGACGTATATCCATAGGGGTGCCTTCCCAGTATATTGCCGTTCAAATGGACTTCGGCACGATGATATACACCTTCCAGTTCAATAAATATCCTGTTCTGTATCTCTGCTTCTGTAAGAGTGATATTTTTGATATATTCCCCGTAGCCTCCGGGAAAATACCCAGTTCTTCCTTTCCCCGGCGATTCTTTTTTCATGCCCTGGATCATGCTGAAATCATGCGGAAGGTCAACAGTTCTGAATTCAAGGCTCCTGCTGTAACTTTCACTGAATCCAAATTTCCATTCACGGTTCAATAATGTTTTATTCATAATGCATTTACCACACCCTTCTTTCTCCCTTAATCGATTGATATCAGTGTATTTTTATTTCAGCATCATTGCATCTCAAACCGTACAAAGCACCCGTTCATCATTGGATGCAGAGATGGTCTGGCCTGGCGGAACGACCAGGAACCGGTCTTCATCCCAGTTGCCCTCCAGGAAATCCTGGATCAGTTTCGGATCCCCCTTCAGCTCATCGTAGTTCCAGCCCAGCCATTGTGCACATTCCCGGGTATGTTCCTTATAATGGGCTGTATCACCAAAACCCATATCTACATAGGCAGCATTGGAGTATTCATGATACCAGTTCTGTTCCATTTTCATCAGGAAATCCGCATTCTCCCTGCCATACTTTTTGATATACCTCTGGAGCGTCCGCTCATAACTGCTCCTGCCGGGTCCCTCAATAGAATCGATCCATCCCGGGGAATACCAATAGGTCCCGGGGTGAGCCTTGAAATAATCCGAATAACGTTCCTTCGAACCCAGCAGGAAGGTCAGGCAGTCATGTCCCCGCATCACCACGAGTCTCCTGTCCCTTGCCATGATTCCCTGAATACCATTGCTGCAAAGGCCATATCCCAGAAGGATGGCATCATATTCTTTTTTTAAGCGCACATTGATGGAACTACTATTCCCCGTCAACTTTTTTGCCGGAGTCGCCTCATCCATGCTGGAAGAACTGCTGCTTTCCGCTCTACCATCCTGCGGAGCGGAAGCAAAAACCGCCTCATCGATGGCTTTCTGCACTTCCCGGCGCAACAGATCCGGCGTATTGTGCAATCCCTGGTTCAAAAAAATAAAATCAAATATATTTTTGCTGACGGAGGAATAAAAACATAGTTCCCGCCAAAGCACATGACAGCTGATGATCAGATATTTTGCCACCTCCCGGTTCCTCCTCTTGACAGTGATTTTATATTTGACTCTGCTGCAAAATGTGCATTTTGATATGTAAGCTGCGATCAGAGTCCTTAGACTCAATTCATACTAATATTCCACGACCTGCACTGTTCCGAAAACTTCAAAAACTGCTTTCAAGCATTTTGACCCGGTCAAAGCAAAGCTTCTTCCATCCGGCTGTGAACCACCTGCATATAATTCAAAACGCCCGGGCTCCAGCAGGCAACTTCCGTCTTCTGCAATCAAAGCCATTTGCCTTGCCGTTACTTTAAAACACACCTCCTGCTGTTCCCCTGGCTGCAGGTAAACTTTTTTAAAACCGCAAAGCTGCCATCTAGGGACAGTGACACTTGCTACCACATCCTTTATATAAAGCTGAACGACCTCATCACCGGATCGGCTCCCGGTGTTTTTTACTTTTACCGAACACTCCAGATCCTGACCGGCAGCCAATTCAGCACGGCTGAGATGGAAACTGCTGTATTCAAATGTCGTATAGCTAAGCCCGAATCCGAACGGATAAAGCGCTTCCTTCTCCATATATCTGTAGGTTCTGTTTTTCATTGCATAATCGGTAAAATCAGGCAGTTCGCCGGCGGTTACATAGAAAGAGACAGGCAGCCGGGCGCCGGGAGAATACTCGCCAAACAGCAGGGACGCGATAGCTCTGCCCCCCTGCGCTCCCGGATACCACCCCTGGACGATGGCATCCACATGCGCATCCGCCCAGGTCACTGCAAGTGCGCTTCCGGATAATATCACCAGCACCACAGGAACGCCCGTTTTCACGATCTTTTCCAGCAGTTCCTGCTGCAACCCAGGGAAATCCAGGTGGGGCTTGTCTCCGCTGGCATATTCATTGGAAGCATCGCCAGCCTCTCCTTCGATCGAAGAATCCAGTCCCAGGCACAGGATGACAGCATCCGCTCTTTGGGCTGCAGACACCGCCTCTGAAAGGGTATCTCCCGGTGTTCCCCGCATCCTGTCCCTGTACAGATGGCACCCTTCCGCATAGTAGACTCTTGTCCCGCTGCCCACCGCCTCCCGGATCCCGTCCAGTACAGTCACATATTCTGAAGCGGTCCCAAAATAATTGCCCATCAAGGCTGTCCTGCTGTCCGCATTGGGACCGATCACTGCTATGTTTTTCAAGCGGTCTTTATTCAGCGGGAGCATGCCGTTTTTATTTTTCAGAAGAACCAGGGATTTCTTCGATACTTCCAGGGCAAACTCCCTGTGTTCCCTGGAATCATTCACCTCATAAGGAATGCCGGCATAAGGTACAGAACCACTGTCATCAAACATGCCAAGCTTCATTCGGGTCATCATCAGCCGGAATACAGCGGTATCAATGGCCTGCTCCGAGATCAGCCCGTCCTGGAAAGCGATCAGGATATTGCCGTACATTTTCCCGCACTCCAGATCGCAGCCGTTTTTCACGGCCATCGCCGCCGATTCGACAGGGGTTTTGGTCACGCCATGATACAAATGGAAGTCATTGACAGCGCCACAGTCCGAAACGACGAATCCGTCAAATTTCCATTCTTCTCTCAGGATCTGTTCCAGCAGCAGCTGGCTTCCGCAGCAGGGCTGCCCGTTGACCATATTATAAGCGCCCATCACAGACGCAACACGGCCTTCCTTCACACAGTCCCGAAAAGCCGGCAGGTAAGTCTCCCGCAAATCTTTCTGTGAAACGACTGATTCAAATTTATGCCTGTCTTCTTCCGGCCCGCTGTGGACTGCATAATGCTTTGCACAGGCCGCGGTTTTCAGATACCTGTCATCGTTTCCCTGCATCCCCCGGATGTAGGCCGTTCCCAGCCTGCCCGTCAGAAAAGGGTCTTCTCCATACGTTTCATGGCCGCGCCCCCACCGGGGGTCCCTGAAAATATTGATGTTGGGAGCAAAAAAATTCAACCCCTTGTACCCTCCGCGGTCACCCTGCCGCAGGAATTCATGATGCTTTGCTCTGGCTTCCGTCGAGATCATATCCGCAGCATGATGCAGCAATTCTTCATCAAAGGCAGCCGCTATGCCGATGGGCTGTGGCAGCATGGTGGAGACGCCGGCCCTGGCGACGCCGTGCAGTGATTCATTCCACCAGTTGTATGCCGGTATGCCCAGCCTCTCGACGGCAGGCGCATTGTGCAGCATCTGAGATACCTTTTCCTCCAGGGTCATCCGGGAGACAAGATCCCTGGCTCTCTGTTCAAAGCTCAGGCTTTCATTTTTATAATCCGGTATCATAAAATCATAGACCTTCCTTTCTGCTGTTATAGAAAGACAGTTGCCGGGCAGTGACTTTTACCGCAGCACTGCCCAGCAACCTGAATACAATATTCAAAGAAACCCTTTATTATTATAAATCCAGATATCACCCGCAGCAATGCGGCAATGCTGATATTTCTTGCACTATCCTATTTTCCTTGACCGGAACGTGTTATAAACTCATTTTTGCACT
>DOHE01000094.1 GCA_003535395.1 Clostridiales bacterium
CTTGGATTTGACCGGTTGAGCCTGGGGCTTCAGTCCACCTTTGATATTCATCTTACGTATCTTGGCCGGATCCATGGCTTCCATGATTTCCACAGAGGAATGGAAATGGCCAGAAAGGCTGGCTTTTCTAATATCAGTGCAGATCTGATCTTTGGATTTCCGGGGCTTGACCTTAAGGATTGGAACCAAACCCTTGAACGTGTTCTGGCATATACTCCGGAACACCTGTCCTGCTACAGTCTGGAAGTGGAAGAGGGCACCCCTCTTGCCTTTGACCTCGAGTCCGGCCACAGCATCCCGACGCCGGATGAAGAGGACAGACGCATGTACGACCTGGCACTGAACTGTCTGACAAAAGCCGGATACCTGCATTATGAAATCTCCAGCTTTGCACGCCCCGGCTTTGAAAGCAGGCACAATACCGTGTACTGGACACTCAAACCCTACATTGGTCTGGGTGCCGGTGCCCATTCCTTTTTTAATATGAGACGATGGGGAAATCATCCGGCTCCGGAGCGGTATATCCAGGCTTTGACAGACGGGCAAAGCCCCGTGGAAACGGAGTCTTTCCCCCTGAAATCAGACCTGGCTTCGGAATTCATGTTCCTGGGCCTTAGAATGCTGTCAGGCATCGACCGTACTCTTTTCGCTTCATTGTACGGTACAGACCCGGATGTGTACTTTCACGGAGGAGTTCAGGAGATGGTTTCAAGGGGCCTGATGGAAGAGCAGGGAAACTGGATCCGCCTTAGCCGGGCCGGCCTGGACCTGGCCAACGTGTGCATGTCCCGGTTTGCCTGAAATCATGCCTGCGCTGAACGGCTTTCAGCTAAATTGTTACAAATGTCACTTTCATTCCAAACAGGCATTCCCTATTGACAAATGACAGCCCGGGTGGTATTTTATCAATAGGGTTTAGCACTCGATACAATAGAGTGCTAACAAAGGATGGAGGTGAATCGTACATGAACAGCAGCGATTGGATGAATGAAAGGAAACTCAACATACTTCGCGCAGTCATCAATGATTATATCATGACGGCTGAACCTATCGGCTCCAGGACCATTGCCCGGAAACACGAACTGGGGCTCAGTTCCGCTACCATACGCAATGAAATGGCAGACCTGGAGGAAATGGGTTACCTGGCCCAACCGCATACATCCGCAGGCAGAATCCCTTCCGTAAAAGGATACAGGCTTTATGTGGACCATTTAATCCGCCTGACAGAACTGACTCTGGAGGAAGTGATATCCATCAGGAATGCCATTTCCGAACAGGCTTTTGAACTCAACCGGCTGATGCGTCATGTCACATCCATCCTCTCAGAAGCCACCGGATATATATCCATCGCCACAATCCCAAAAATGAATCAGAACAAGATCAAAGCCGTGCAGGTCCTCCCTGTGGAACCTGGCAAGCTGCTGGTCGTGTCTGTTGCAGAAGGCGGGATCGTGCGGAACCGGCTGGTCCGGATTTCGGTGACACCCGACCCCAATTTTGTTCAAAAGGTATCCCGGGTGCTAAACAGCAAGATTTCCGGATTGAACATGAATGAGATTAATCTTGAAGTCATCCGCGGGATCAAGGAAGATATCCAGGTTCCCGACAGCATGCTGATGCCCATTCTGGACGCAGTGTATGACTGCATTGGTTCCATCGATTCCAATGAGGCCTATGTTGATGGAACAGTCAATCTGCTGGGCTATCCGGAATTTCACGATCCCGTCCGGGTCCGGGAGCTTTTCAGACTGCTGGACGAAGAAAACAATATTCAGCAGCTGCTGAACCGGGATGAAACAAATTCAACCAATGTGACCATCAGCATCGGCACAGAAAACCGGTTGGAACAGGCAAGGGACAGTACGGTGGTTTCCACTTCCTGTCCCATGGGGGACAGCATGATGAGTTCTATTGGTATTATCGGACCAACACGCATGGACTACAGCCGGGTGATATCCATCATGAAACTGGACCGGCGGCTGTTCAAAAATGAATTTGAAAAACTTTACAACGGAAACAACAGTGAAGAAACCTGAAAATTTGACGACTAAAGAGCCGTTTGATGACATGCATCCCAAGGGCAGAAGCGATAACAGGAGGAAGGAAGAAGGCATGACCAGGAAAAAGGATTCAAATGAGACACTGAAAGCAGACCTGAACATTCAAGACTCTGAAAGTGACGCAAAGGGTACCGGGAGTCAGGAGGAAAAAACAGACGGATCCGTTTCCCCAGAAGCGGTTGATGCCGATACGGTAAAAAATTCTAGCGGGATCCCCGTGAATCAGGATCCTGCACCGGATCCGACGGCAGAACTCATGAAGCAGCTGGATGAAATGAAAGAACGGCTGTACAGAACAGCAGCAGAGTATGAAAATTTCCGGAAACGCACCGCCAAGGAACGGGAAAGCATCGGCCTTAATGCTGCCGCTGACACTGTGGCCGCTTTTTTGCCCATACTGGACAACATCACAAGAGCCCGGGACGTGGCAAAAGATGCGGACAAGGCGGTAAAGGAAGGTTTGGCCCTGGTATTGAAACAGTTTGATGAAATACTTGACAAACTGGGGGTTTCTCCGATTCCCGCTGTCGGTGAGAGTTTTGATCCCCAAAAGCACAATGCCGTGATGCATATCACTGACGACAAACTGGAAGAAAACAGGGTCGTGGAGGAATATCAAAAAGGATATCAGCTCGGAGACCGGGTCATA
>DOHE01000338.1 GCA_003535395.1 Clostridiales bacterium
AGTCGCTTGGGACTGCAGTTGTTACAGAAAAGCTTGGCAAGGCAGAGGAGATCAAAGGCCGGATCCTTGCGGGGGAAGATGCAGTAACGCTGGCCAAACAGTATTCGCAGGACCCCTCTGTCAGCACAAATGGCGGGGTTTTCAAATATAACAAAGCGCAGTCCTACGACGAATCGACCGGACAATGGTCCACCAACCAGCTGGTCGCAGAACTCAGAGACTGGGGGATCAATGCAGCAGTAGGAGATGTCGGCATCGTCACGACCCAGTACGGGTTTCATGTGATGAAGCTGGAAGCCCGGGAGACTTCCACCCTGGAAAGCGTGAAAAGCGGGATCATCGATGAATTTGCCATGGCGGAAGTAGAGAAGATGATCCGGGCCTGGCTGGAAACAGATCCTCATGATGTGACTTTGAACACCAGAGTGATCGATTCCATACTGCCTATTATGAAATAGGAGATTTATACAAAAACCCATTGCAACAGGATCGAATCATGCGTCGATTTTCAAAAGCTGCCGTCTGCCGGCAGCTTTTTTGCATCGTTGTATAAGCTGCCCGGGTCTGAAGGATAATAATGAAGGAAGATATCGCTAACCATAGAAAGAGGAGGAAACAAATTGAAAGCGACGGGAATCGTAAGAAGGATCGATGAACTCGGAAGGGTGGTCATACCCAAGGAGATCCGCAGAACTTTGCGGATCCGGGAGGGGGATCCGCTTGAAATATACACGGACAAAGACGGCGAAGTCATACTCAAAAAGTATTCCCCCATGAGCGGTTTGAGTGATTTTGCAGCCCAGTACGCGGAATCCCTTTCGAAGACCAGTGGACATGTGGTCTGCATTGCCGACCGTGATTCCATCATCGCAGCGTCCGGGCCCATGCGCAAGGAGCTGCTGGAGAAAAGCCTGAGCAAGGATATGGAAAAGGTCATGGAGGAAAGAAGTACCGTACTGGTCAAATCCGGCAGTGATAAAGTCTACCAGATCGTGATGGACGAGAACAGTGAAAAGAGATATACCTCGCAGGTGATCAGCACCATCGTATCCGAAGGCGACCCTATCGGAGCCGTGATCATTCTGTCAACGGATCCTTCAGTAAAAATGGGAGATGTGGAATCCAAATTGGCTCAATCTGCTGCGAACCTCATTGGCCGGCAAATGGAACAGTAAGTATCCGGGATGATAATAACCCTGAAGAAGTCTCAAAAAGTTCCATAAAAAAGACGGGAACAAACTACCCGACTTTTTTTATCCGTCTTTTTTTTATGGATATGGAAGGGCAGGCATGGCGCAATGGCGGACCGGCATGGGAAATCCTTTTCATTGAAACACCTGTGGCCATGTGATATCCTGTACAGGAACCGGCAGACAGGGGTTTGAACAGGAACAGAGACGGAGGTATTGAGTTTGGAACAAAGGTATCGATTTGAAGATTTACTGGCGATCATGGAACAACTCCGTGGAGAGGGAGGCTGTCCGTGGGACCGGGAACAAAACCACCTCACTTTGCGCCGTTATCTGATCGAAGAAGTGTATGAACTCATCGATGAACTGGAAAAAGGGGATATGGCAAAAATCTGCGACGAACTGGGGGACCTTTTGCTGCAGGTGGTATTTCATGCAAGCATCGCCCGGGAGAGCGGTCACTTCACCATGGAGGATGTAGTGAACAGGGTGTGCGAAAAAATGGTGACAAGGCATACCCATGTATTTGGAGAGCACAAGGCGGGCAATGCCGAGGAAGCCTTAAGCAACTGGGAAGTCAACAAGAAAAAGGAGAAGGGTCACCAGTCCTGGACCGAATCCTTGAAAGACATCCCTGCAGGAATGCCGGCATTAGCGTTTAGTACCAAGGTGCAGCAAAAGGCCGCCCGATTCGGGTACGATACCGGAAATACGGATGCGGTTTTGCGTTCGCTGGAAATTGTGCTGCAGGAAATCCAGATATCAGGAGCCAAGCCTCAATCCGGAGAAACCTCCCCGGCCCTGTCTTCATTGGAATACAGGGTCGGCGATCTGCTGTTTGCGGCAGCGGACCTGGCCCGAAAACTGGATGTCCATCCGGAACTGGCTTTGAACGGGGCGGTCAAACGCTTCATCCGCAAATTTGCAAACCTGGAGGAGCAGGGCTTGATCCCGGGGGGTGAACAAACATGAGGATCGATAAGTTTCTGAAAGTATCCCGGGTGATCAAGCGCAGGACCGTTGCAAATACGGCGTGCAACGGAGGACGCGTTAAAATCAACGGAAAAACAGCCAAACCTTCGGCGGAAATCAAGCCGGGGGATGTGGTGGAAATCAGTTTTGGCTCCGGGGTCACCCGTTTTGAGGTGCTGGCGGTTCAGGACACGCTAAAAAAGTCTGAAGTCAAGACCCTTTATCGAATCCTGGAAGATACATAATTGATTCTGCTGCAGAAAGTACCTTTTGCATGAACTGATGAAAGATGAGGAGTTCAAAAATGCAAAAGGTACTTTCCGGGCAAGCCTTTCGGCTTG
>DOHE01000321.1 GCA_003535395.1 Clostridiales bacterium
TCCTGCTCCATCCAGTCCATCGTGGCTGTACCTTCATGGACCTCTCCCAGTTTGTACAACTTTCCCGTATAAAACAGGATCCTTTCCGTGGTGGTGGTCTTTCCGGCATCGATATGCGCCATGATTCCAATATTTCGTGTATTTTGCAATGCAAACTGCCTGGGCATTCATACCCTCCTTCATAGGATGTGGACCTGGCTGAAAACTGCAGTGTGAAGTTTACCAGCGGTAATGAGCAAACATTCTGTTGGCTTCCGCCATTTTATGCGTGTCTTCCTTCTTTTTGAATGCAGACCCCTGGCTGTTTGCGGCATCCAGTATTTCTCCCGCCAGTCTTTCCTTCATCGTCTTGTCTCCACGCTGTTTGGCATAATTCACCAGCCATCTGAGGCCCAGCGCCTGTCTTCGCTCTACGCGGACTTCCATGGGCACCTGATATGTGGCACCGCCCACTCTTCGTGCTTTTACTTCCAATACAGGCATGATGTTGTTCATGGCCTGCTCAAATACTTCCAAAGGTTCTTTGCCCGTCTTCTCACGGATGATGTTGAAAGCTTCATAACAGATTTTTTCAGCAACACCCTTCTTCCCGTCCAACATGATGTTGTTGATAAGTTTGGCGACAACCTTGTTGTTGTAGATGGGATCCGGGAGAACATCCCTCTTTGGAACATGTCCTCTTCTTGGCACCAGTCTTCCCTCCTTCAGGGTTTAGTGGCGGATCATCTGATCCGCAAGGTACTCGCAGCTTTTTTAAGCTGTGTGGGTGCTCAGCTGTACCATATATGGATACAATACAACCTGTGCACACATCAAATTTCGGTGCATGTACGGGTGCATCGTTACTTTGCTGCACCAGCCTTGGGTCTTTTTGCTCCGTACTTGGATCTGCCTTGCATC
This sequence comes from Clostridiales bacterium, assembly GCA_003535395.1. Lineage (GTDB taxonomy): Bacteria > Bacillota > Clostridia > UBA8921 > UBA8921 > UBA8921. The sequence continues at coordinate 901 of DOHE01000321.1, forward strand.
CTCTTGGCCACACCGGAAGCATCCAGGGTTCCGCGAATAATGTGATACCTGACGCCGGGAAGATCCTTCACTCTGCCGCCCCTGATCAGCACCACGCTGTGTTCCTGCAAATTATGTCCGATACCGGGGATGTAGGATGTCACTTCAATGCTGTTGGTGAGACGGACCCTGGCCACCTTCCGCAGAGCGGAATTCGGTTTCTTCGGGGTCTGCGTCTTGACCACGGTGCACACTCCCCGCTTTTGCGGACTGCTCAATTCAATAGGTCTTTTTTCAAGGGAGTTGAAACCCTTTTGCAGTGCCGGTGCCGTTGACTTTTTTGCGACCTGCTTCCTTCCTTTTCTTACTAACTGGTTGAATGTGGGCATTTCTTTACTTTCACCTCACTTTCTTTTCAATATTCAGTTATCGACGGGTCTCCACCCGATTAACTGTCTGCTCTTTTAAAAAAGCTGCGACGGCCGCGCCTACCTGGATCCCGCATAGTCTCCCCAACTGAGCCATGCTCTCTGCCTGTTCCACGGGAATGTTCTGCGCTCCTGCCAATTCCCTGATCCGGGACAGCACTGTTTCTTCGGCATCCCCGGCAATCGCAATCTTCTCCACCTGTCCGGCTTCCATGGCCCGTAATGATTGTTTCAATCCCACAACCATCTGCCTGCCATTTAAGTCGAGCAAAATGATCCCCCCAAATCGATCGATATCGAAAGCCGCACAGTATAATACCATACCTGTGCTTAAATTGTCAAACCGCTTTGGCAGCTTTTATTTTGCGCCTTACAGGCCGTGCCCCTGCAGAGGACTGCTGTTTTTCGGACCCCTCAGACATTGCCTGCATCTCTTCTTCCGTTTTCTCCACTGCGTCTCCGGTAACAACAGTGATGTCCTTGTATTTTTTCATGCCTGTTCCTGCCGGGATCAGCTTGCCCAGGATGACATTTTCCTTAAGGCCCACCAGAGGATCGATCTTGCCCTTGATGGCTGCATCCGTAAGCACCCGGGTCGTTTCCTGGAAAGAGGCTGCGGACAGGAAAGAGTCTGTAGCCAGGGTCGCCTTCGTAATCCCAAGCAGGGTCCTCTTGGAAGTTGCCTCCCGCAAGCCCAGTGCCCGCACCCTTTCATTCTCGTCTTCAAGTTCAAAAATGTCCACAAGTGCGCCCGGCAGCAGGTTGGTATCACCTACTTCCTCTATCTTCACTTTCCGAAGCATCTGGCGTACGATCACTTCGATATGTTTGTCATTGAGATCCACGCCCTGCATCCGGTATACCCGCTGCACTTCCTGGATCAGGTAGGACTGAACTCCCCGCAGGCCTTTGATTTTCAAAATGTCATGAGGGTTGACCGAACCTTCGGTCAACTCATCTCCGGGTTCCACCACATCCCCTTCCTTAACCTTGATGGTCGCGCCGTATGGGATGAGGTAGTTCATGGTCACATGCGCGGAAGACTCTTCCGACATATCCGGGGTTTCTTTCTTCAATGCAGTAATGATGACTTCCTTTTTCTTCTTGGTTTCGGAAATGGAGACCGTGCCAGCAATATCGGTGATAATGGCAAGTCCCTTGGGCTTCCGGGCTTCAAAGAGTTCCTCCACCCTGGGAAGCCCCTCGGTGATATCCGCACCGGCCACGCCTCCCGTATGGAAGGTACGCATGGTCAGCTGCGTTCCCGGTTCCCCGATGGACTGAGCTGCGATAATGCCTGCTGCTTCGCCCACATTGCATTCCTCGCCCGTAGCCAGATTGGCCCCGTAGCAGTGGGCGCATACCCCCAGCCTGGACCGGCATGTTAGCACCGAACGTATTTTGACTTTATCGATATTCGCTCGGGTGATCTTCTTTGCTATGGCGTCCGTGATCATCTGGTTGGCGAGCACCAAAACCTCTCCGGTCGCCGGGCAAATCACATCATCCGCCGCATAACGGCCCCGCAGCCGGTCTTCCAGGGTTTCAATAACCATCTTGCCAAATCGGATATCCCCGACATCGATTCCAGCATCTGTGCCGCAGTCCGGTTCACGCACGATGACATCCTGGCTGACTTCCACCAGTCTTCGGGTCAGGTAGCCGGAGTCTGCTGTTTTAAGTGCTGTATCTGTCAGCCCTTTCCGGGCACCGTGGGTGGCAATAAAGAATTCAAGCACCTTAAGACCTTCGCGGAAATTGGATTTGACCGGAATGTCAATGGTCCTGTTCATGGTATTGTTTTTAAGTCCGATCATTCCGGCCAACTGCGATATCTGCTTGATATTTCCTCTGGCTCCGGAATTGGACATCATGTAAACCGGGTTGAACCTGTCCAGGTTTGCCATCAATGCTTCCGTTACATTCTCAGTAGTTTTGCTCCAGGCCTTGATCACCAGCTCGTAACGCTCATCCTCGGATATGTTCCCCATTTTGTACTCCTCGGTGATGCGGTCAATCTTTTCTTCGGTTTCGGCCAGGTACCGCTGCTTAAGTTCCGGGACCACCATGTCCGATACGCCGATGGTAACGGCTCCCCGGGTAGAGTACTTGAATCCGAGGGTCTTGATCCTGTCCAGCATCTCCGCTGTTTTCGCCGTACCATGGGTTTTGATGCAGGCACCGATGATCTTGGCCAGTTCCTTGCGTCCTACCAGGAAGTTGCACTCCAGGTTCAGCTGCTCTTCCGGTTTGCTTCTGTCCACAAATCCCAGATTTTGTGGAATGGCTTCATTAAACAGAAGACGTCCGACAGTGGCATTAATGATCCGGGTCATACTCCTGCCCTTGACCTGGGCTGTAATCCTGACTTTGATGGGTGCATGCAGTCCCACATAATGATTCTCATAGGCCAGGACGGCTTCATTGGGGGAAGAGAATACCAGACCGGCCCCTTTTTCTGTATCCCTGTCAATGGTCAGATAATAGCTTCCCAACACCATGTCCTGTGTCGGGACCGTGACCGGGCTTCCATCCTGGGGCTTTAAAAGGTTGTTGGCTGACAGCATCAGGAAGCGGGCCTCTGCCTGGGCTTCCGCGGAAAGGGGTACATGGACTGCCATCTGGTCTCCGTCAAAGTCCG
>DOHE01000192.1 GCA_003535395.1 Clostridiales bacterium
CCCCGGCAGCTCATGGCTCTCGAAAGCACCCGGCCGGGTCTGGCCTTGTTGCTCTCCACTTTGAAACACGCTCACCGGGAAACCTGCGGCGATGTGGATGATTTGCTGGTCGGATTGCAATTGACTCACTCGGGCCGGTTTTGTAGACCGAACGATTGGGGGCGGCCCGAACCTCGGATTCTCTATCATCATCCGATTTTAGACTGGCGGGTGGGTGTAAATCCCGCGGAGGATGCCGCCATCCTCACCGACGCGGAGATCGGCTCAATCATTGAAGCTTTTGTGCGGGCGGCCCGCGTCGCCGCCGAGGCGGGTTTTGATTTCGTGGATATTAAGCATTGCCATGGCTATTTGGGGCATGAATTTCTCAGCGCGCATACCCGGCCGGGACAGTACGGCGGTTCGTTCGAAAACCGGACCCGTTTTTTGCGGAATATCGTTGACCGGGTAAATAAAGAATGCGGACGGGATTTTTTGCTGGCATCTCGGGTGAATCTTTTCGATGGGCTGCCTTTGCCTTATGGATTTGGGGTCAATGAGCAGGCTGTGTGGGGGATCACCCCGCCTCCCTGGCCGGAGGGATATTCCTGCCGGGATGCGCGTTATCCGGTCCCGGACGGGAAAGAACCGGAAATGCTGGTGAAAATGCTCGTGGATCATGGAGTGTCCATCCTGAACGCCACTATGGGGAATCCCTATTTCAACCCCAACGTCAACCGGCCCTTTGACCGGGGAAGCTATACGCCCGTTGAAAATCCGCTCATGGGCGTTGAACGGATGATCCAGGGGGCGGCAGCTGTCAAAAAGGCGTTTCCGGAACTGATCGTGGCAGGAACCGGGTACTCCTGGCTTCGGGAATTTGCGGCCGGGGTCGGGGATGCCTGTATCGAGGACGGGAAAGTGGATGTAATGGGCCTGGGGCGGGGCGCTTTCGCCTACCCGGATTTTGCATCAGACATCCTTAGCTATGGCAAAATGAAACGCGAAAAATGCTGCATCACCTGTGGCAAATGCACGGAGATCATGCGGGCCGGAGGTTCGACCGGTTGCATGATCCATGACCGGGAAGTGTATCTCCCGATTTACCAGAACACAGTAAAAGCAAAGGATGTGAGCAAGCCATGAACAGGCAGGAAGTGGTCGGCCGGATCAAAAAATCGGGTCTGGTGGCCGTAGTACGCGCGGATTCCGAACACAAAGCCGTGGCCATCGCAGAACAATGCGCAGAGGCAGGGGTGGCGGCGATCGAAATCACATTTACCGTACCGGGAGCTCACCGGATCATCGAAAAGCTGGCCGGACATTTCGGCAGCACCATCCTGGTAGGAGCCGGAACCGTGCTGGATGCGGAAACAGCCCGGATCGCCATACTCTCCGGCGCGCGGTATGTGGTCAGCCCGTGCCTGGTCCCGGATGTGGTACGCTGCTGCAGCCGTTACCAGGTGGCGGTAATGCCGGGAGCCATGACCATCCGTGAAACGCTGGAGTGCATGGAAGCAGGAGCGGATATGGTGAAGGTGTTCCCCGGGGAGTTGTTTGGCCCGGCTGTCATCAAGGCGATCAAGGGCCCCCTTCCCCAAGCACCTCTGATGCCCACCGGCGGTGTCAGTCTGGATAATGTTGCGCAATGGATCAAGGCCGGCGCCGAGGCGGTGGGTGTGGGCGGAGCTCTTACCGCATCTGTTGCAGAAAAAGGAATGGAAAGCATCCGTGAGACAGCTGAAAAATTCATAGCGGAAATACAAAAAGCGAGAGGAACCAACCATGGATAATACAACCTTTCACAGCACCCCTGTCGCCTTGGTCACCGGGGGCGCCCGGGGCATCGGCAATGCCATCGCCTGGCAGCTGAAAAAAGATGGATATCAGGTGGCGGTGCTGGACATGCCCGCGCCGGATCAGGTGACAGAAACCCTTGAGGGACTGGATTACATCCAGGGAGACATCACCCGTGATGAAAGCCGCAAAAATGCCGTGGACATCCTGTTTCAAAAATACGGACGTATCGATGTGCTGGTGAATAACGCCGGTGTGGCACCCAGGACCCGAAAAGATATTCTGGAGACTACGGAGGAAAGCTTTGACTTTGTAACCGGAGTGAACCTGAAGGGCACATTTTTCCTGACCCAGCGGGTCGCCAGCCTGATGATCGGAAGCATGGGAAAAATCCCCGGTTATCAGCCGAAAATCGTCAATATCTCATCCATGTCCGCCTATACATCTTCCACAAACCGCGGGGAATACTGCATCTCCAAGGCAGGGATCAGCATGGTCACTGCCTTGTTTGCGGACAGACTGGCAGAAGCAGGGATTTTGGTGTATGAAGTCCGGCCGGGCATCATCGCAACGGACATGACCGCGGGGGTCAAGGAAAAATATGACCGGCTGTTTGAACAGGGAATCACTCCGCTGCGCCGCTGGGGGCAGCCGGAGGATATTGCCCGGGCCGTGAGTGTGCTTTGTTCCGGGATGCTTTCCTACTCCACTGGAGAAGTCATCAATGTGGACGGTGGATTTCACCTAAGGAGGCTATGNNCGGCGGACTGAAACTGCCGGTTTACAGCCTGGATACGGCTGTGGTAGGCAGCGGCGCCGCCGGGTACAATGCTGCAGACTGGCTTTACAGCTTTGGCCGCCGGGATATTGCCGTCATCACTGAAGGCCGTAATATGGGCACATCCCGCAACACCGGATCTGACAAGCAAACCTACTATAAACTCACTCTGGCCGGGAATGCGCCGGATTCTGTGGCAGCCATGGCAAAGACCCTGTTTGACGGAGGAAGCATGCACGGGGATATCGCCATGGTGGAGGCAGCGCTGTCTGCCCGGTCATTTTACAAGTTGGTGAATATCGGCGTGCCGTTCCCTCNNCAAGACCGACCATGACCCGGCGCAGCGCGCCACATCCGCCGGACCGCTCACATCAAAATTCATGACGGAAAAGCTCGAAGAGCAGGTAATGGCAAAAGGCATCCCTATGTTTGACGGTTACCTGGTCATCGGTGTCCTGACCCGGCAGGGACCGGAGGGGGAAACCTCCGCTGTGGGACTGATTGCCATCGATACGGAAAACATGGACGGGCCGGAGATGGGCCTGACCCTGTTCAACTGCGCCAATATCATTTATGCCACCGGCGGACCTGCCGGGATGTATCTGACTTCCGTCTATCCCGAAAGCCATACCGGATCTTCCGGCATCGCCTTCGAAGCGGGAGTTCGGGGCATCAACCTCACGGAATCCCAATATGGAATTGCTTCCACAAAATTCCGCTGGAATCTTTCCGGAACTTACCAGCAGGTGATCCCACGGTATATTTCCACCCGGGAAGACGGTTCAGACGAAAAGGAATTCCTGGAGGAGTACTTTGAAAATCCGGGACAGATGCTCGATGCCATATTTCTGAAAGGCTACCAGTGGCCTTTTGATCCCAGAAAAATCGAAGGTTATGGGTCCTCCCTCATCGATATCCTGGTTTACAATGAGATCCAGGTGAAAGGACGGCGGGTGTTCATGGATTTCATGCACAACCCGGCCGGAAGTCTTCGGGGCGGAGATTTTGATTTTTCCCTGCTCAGCCAGGAAAGCTGCCTCTACCTTAAGAATTCGGGAGCTCTGCTCAAAACACCCTATGACCGCCTGGAGAAAATGAATCAGCCGGCCATCCAGCTCTACAGGGATCACGGCATCGACCTTAAGACCGAGTACCTGGAAATTGCCGTTTGTGCCCAGCATAACAACGGAGGCCTTGCGGGCAATCTCTGGTGGGAAAGCAATATCCGGCATTTTTTCCCGGTGGGTGAGGCAAACGGTACTTTCGGCATTTACAGGCCGGGAGGCAGTGCCCTCAATTCTACCCAAACCGGGAGCCTGCGTGCCGCTCAGTATATCAGTGCAAAATACAGCGATGCCCCGCTTTCCATGGAAGACTTTTGTCAGGCAGTCGCCACACAGGTTGAAGACCGGATCCGGATGACCCGGAATCTGATCTCCGGGTGCGGAAAAGGGTCCAATGTGCTGGAGTTCCGAGCCAGGGCGCAGAGCCGGATGACAGCCAGCGGAGCGCATATCCGCTCCCTTGAAGCCTGTGAACGGGCGATCCGGGAATGCCTTGATGATCTTGCAGCCTTTGAGACGAAAACGCAGCTGGCCTGTCGACTGGAACTGCCCCACGCCTTCCGGAACCGGGACATCCTGCTAAGCCAGTATGTATACCTTTGTTCCATCCGCGATTACATCAGGAGCGGCGGAAAAAGCAGGGGATCCTACCTGGTCAGCCTCCCGGGAGGCCGGCTTCCCATGGATAGGCTGGGAGATCTCTTTCGCTATGAACTGGATGACGGCAGCTTTTTCGACAAGGTGTTTTATACCTGACTGGAACCCTCCCCGGAGGGGCTTGTGTGCAAGACCGCCTGGGAAAGGGTCCGCCCGTTGCCGGAAGGGGAGGACTGGTTTGAAAATGTATGGAATGCCTACCGCCGCGGTGAAGTGATCGAATGATTTAGCATCGCATGCTGGGGCAAAGGATCCTCAATGCGCCTGAGATCGTTTTGATCACCTTGAAAAGACAAAAACCATAGTCGCTGACAATACAGGCTTTCCAGTGCGGAAAAGTGCAAATCATGGACCTATCTGTACTAACCATCTCCTGCAGGCAATGATAGAATTTGCTCATATCCGGCAATTCGTAAAGGTGAATGGGAATTCTCTTTTTCACTTTTACCGGAGATTTTGGAGGTGGGTCAATGATCAGTCTTGGATTCAATTCAGTATTGTTTAAAAGCACCACATTTGCAGAAGCTGCAAAACAGGCCGCTTACATCGGTTATGACGGCATCGAGATCTCTGCGATCAAGGGGATGTGCGATCATCTGGATCTTGACCGCTGGGAGGAACAGGCATCCGAACTTAAGACCATCGTTTCGGACCTTGGGATCCGGTTTCTTTCCACGGAAGTGGCGTCCCGGGATGAAGAGAGGCTGATGAAGGCCTTTGAGGCAGCGGCAGCCATCGGCATACCGGTCGTCAATATTGGACCCGGGGGCAAATCGGACGTGGAAGGCGACCTGGAAGCAGCTGCGGAAGCCATCCAGTCCCTTGCAGAAAAGGCGGGAGCCTTTGGGGTCACCCTCTGTGTCAAGGCGCATGTGGGTTCCTCCGTTTACAATACACCCACGACCCTTGATCTGATGGACCGGGTCCAGTCGGAAGGTTTCGGTGTGGACATGGATCCCAGCCATATCTACCGTGGGAACGAAAACCCGGAAGAGTCCCTGAGCAAGGTGATCAAGCGGGTAAAACACATCCATATCCGGGATTGCATCGGCCGCGGACCATCTCCGGGGGGGCCCCGCGACCAGGCCTGCGGACGGGGAGACATCAATCTGGCGGGATACTGCAAAGCCATGGTGGACAACAAGTATAATGGACCGGTGAGCCTGGAAGTCATCGGCCCTCCTCTGGACTTGACACAAGCCTGCATCGTTGCCGCTGAAAGTTACGGATATTTGAATGCGTGCCTTAAAATGCTTGGAGCAAGGTGATTTAGAATATTATCCAAGGAGGATCGTTAAAATGAAAAAACCAAATATCATCATGTTTGCAGTTGACAGTCTGGCAGCCATGCATATGGATCTTTACG
>DOHE01000020.1 GCA_003535395.1 Clostridiales bacterium
CCATATTATCAAGGGGGATGGAGATGAGTACAGAGATCCTGATGACAGCCGCCGGTGTTGCGGGATATTTGCTGGGAAGCATCAATACTTCCATTCTGGTGGGCAGAATGTACGGAATGGATATCCGAAAGCAGGGAAGCGGGAATGCCGGGGCGACCAATACTTTAAGGACCCTGGGGAAAAAGGCGGCGGTGCTGGTACTGGCCGGAGATATCTTGAAAGGGGTCTTCGCCTGCCTGGCCGGTTATTTTGCCTTTCAGGCTGCAGGATTTCCGCAGGCGGAACTGTCCCTGGGAATGATGACCGGAGGAACCGGTGCTGTGATCGGACATAACTGGCCTTTATATTTCGGATTCCGGGGAGGAAAGGGGATCCTGACCTCCTTTGCTGTCGTTTTGATGGTGGACTGGCGTATCGGATTGATTTCACTGGGTATTTTCCTGGCGATGCTGCTTGCCACCCGGTATGTGTCGGCGGGGTCCATCCTGGCCGCTGCGGGGATGTCGGTGCTGTTCCTGTTGCCTTTTTTTGGGCATCCTCCGAAGGTCATGGTGCTGGCGGCTCTGCTGGGGATCCTGGCCATCTGGCGGCATCAGCCCAACATCCGGCGGCTCCTGGCCGGTACTGAAGCCCGGTGGGACAGGAAGGGGAAGAAGGCGTGAATATTTCCATCCTGGGGGCCGGGAGCATGGGAACAGCCCTGGCACACCTTTTTGCCGGCAAGGATCATACGGTCCGGATCTGGTCCATAATACCGGAAGAGGTGGAGATGCTGAACCGGTACCACGAGCAAAGGGAAAAACTTCCGGGGGTGATCCTGCCGAACACGGTGACCTGCTCCGGAAATCTGAATGAAGCAGCGGAAGGGTTCGACCTGTGGGTAGTAGCAGTGCCTTCTCATGCGCTTCGCTCCACCGGGCGGCAGCTGGCCGGGATGCTTGACCCGCGGGCAGCTGGCGCCGGACCGGGCGCCGGACCGGGCGTTGAACCAGGCGTTGAACCAGGCGCTGGACTGGGGACGAAAGCTCCGGTGATCGCCTGTTTTACCAAAGGCATGGAGTCGGGAACAGGCTGCCGGATGTCGGAGATCCTTCAGCAGGAACTGCCCGGCTGCAGGGTAGTGGCGATGTCCGGTCCCTGCCATGCGGAAGAACTGGGAAGGGAAATGCCCGGCGCTTATGTGGCGGCCAGCGGCAGCAAAATGGATGCCGAGTATGTGCAGCGGCTTCTGATGACCCCGTATTTTCGCATCTATACCCAAACGGATGTTGTCGGGGTGGAGACCGGAGGTGCACTTAAAAACATCATTGCCCTCTGTATGGGCATTCTTGAAGGTGCCGGTTTTGGAGACAATACCAAGGCGGCATTGATGACCCGGGGCATGGCAGAGATTATCCGGCTGGGGATGGCTATGGGAGCGCGCAGGGAGACATTTTCCGGGCTTACGGGGTATGGGGATCTGGTAGTGACCTGTACCAGTATCCACAGCCGGAACCGGAGGTGCGGCATCCTCATCGGGCAGGGCATGCCTCTTAAAGAAGCACTGGCCCGGATCAATATGGTCGTGGAAGGGGTGCTGACTACCCGTGCGGCAGAACAGGCCGCCAATCGTCTCCAGATTTCCATGCCCATCACAAAGCAGGCGCATTTGGTTTTATTCGAAGGGAAATCCCCCCGGGAGGCCATCATGGATCTCATGACCCGGGAACCTACCTCAGAAGAGCCGATATGATATGAAAGGATACTATTTTGCTTAAGAAATCATTTTGATTTTGATTGCACTGCAAAAAGTCACTTTATGTGCTTGCCCGGAAAGTACCTTTTGCATTTTTGAACTCCTCATCTTTCATCAGTTCATGCAAAAGGTACTTTCTGCAGCAGAATCAATTTTTAATTCAATCAACGGCCTCCTGGCATAATGCAAAGACAGGCACATATATTTTTATTAGGCTGCGGTCGAGTATCTTCAGGCAGCAGAATCAATGCCAGGGAGGCTAGTGAAAGTGGAAAAGTATGGGATATATCAGCAGATTGCCGAGAGGACGCAGGGAGATATCTACATCGGAGTGGTTGGACCGGTAAGGACAGGGAAATCCACTTTCATAAAAAGGTTCATGGACCTTCTGGTCATCCCGAACATCGATAACGAGTTCAAGAGGGAAAGGGCCCGGGATGAGCTTCCCCAGAGCTCTGCGGGAAAGACTATCATGACCACGGAACCCAAATTTGTGCCTAATGAGGCCGTGGAAATCTCTCTGGAACAAAATGTGCGATTCCGGGTACGGATGGTGGATTGCGTGGGTTATATCGTCAAGGCAGCGTTGGGATATTTCGAAAATGACATGCCCCGGATGGTGGATACCCCCTGGTTCGATCACAAGATCCCCTTTGAGGAAGCAGCGGAAACCGGAACCCGGAAAGTGATCCGTGAGCATTCCACCATCGGACTTGTGGTGGTGACCGACGGAAGTATCACGGATCTGGCCCGGGAGGAGTATTTGGAGGCGGAGCACCGGGTGATCCAGGAAATGAAGGCGTCCGGCAAACCTTTCCTGATCCTATTGAATACAGTGCATCCCAATGATCCGGCCACGGTGCAGCTGGCAGCCGCCCTGCAGGAAGAACATCAGGTACCGGTGATCTCCGTCAACTGCATGGTGATGCGGATGGAGGACATCAACCGCCTGCTGGAAAATATGCTTTATGAGTTCCCGATTGCAGAGATCGGGTTCACCCTGCCCCGCTGGGTGGATTCCCTGGATGAAAGTCACTGGCTGCGGGTAGAATTGATGAATGCAATACGGGAAAACTTCGGGGGGATCACCAGGATCCGGGAAGTCAGGGACTGCGTGCGAAAAATGGAAGACGTAGAGACAGTTCTGTCCTCGGATCTCAGCGACTTGAACCTGGGCAACGGGAATGCGCTGGTGGATATCAGCCTGGCGGAGAAGCTGTTTTATCGGATCCTCAGTGAAACTTCGGGGCTGGAAGTGGACGGAGAGCATCGGCTGGTACAGCTGCTGAAAGACCTGGCCAGGATCAAGAAGGAATATGAAAAGATCGAATTTGCATTGCATGAAGTGCGGAACAAAGGGTACGGCATCGTCAGTCCCCAGATGGATGAACTGGCGCTGGAAGAGCCGGAGATCGTGAAGCAGGGTGCCCGATTCGGCGTCCGGCTCAAGGCTTCTGCCCCTTCCATCCATATGATACGGGCAGACATCGAGACGGTGATATCCCCGCTGGTGGGATCGGAAAAGCAATCCGAAGAGCTGTTGGAATACCTGTTGAAGGAGTTTGAAGGGGAGCCGGGGAAAATCTGGGATTCAAATATTTTTGGGAAATCCCTGCACGAGCTCATCAGCGAAGGGCTGCAGAACAAGCTGTTTAAAATGCCGGAAGAGGCTCAGATGAAACTGAAGGAAACGTTGCAGCGGATCGTGAACGAGGGCAGCGGAGGACTGATATGCATAATTTTATAGGCTGTGCGAAAAATATGACTGCACTGTAAGGCATACCGAATGCAGGGCGACGATCCCCCAGAACGCGGGAAATCAGGGTTTTTTGTCAAACAGCCTTGCATGTATTGAAAGAGTGTGTTAGAGTTGAACTCGATATCGCTGTATCCCATGGATTTAAATTTTTTAGACATGAACCTCCTGGATCATCGGAGCCAAGTGTCAAGAATGAGGGTCCAAATTCATCCCGGAGGTGTTGTATATGGCGGACAAGGTTTTAAAGTGCAAGGATTGCAGCAGTGAATTCATTTTCAGCGACGGAGAGCAGACTTTCTACAAGGAGAAGGGGTTTGAGAACGAACCCCAGAGATGCCCCGACTGCAGAAGAGCGCGGAAGCAGCAGAGGCCGTCCAACAAAGGCGGCAACAGCTATTTCAGGTAAGATCACTGCAACAGGATCGCAAACATCCGAAGAAAAGGGAACCCATACGGGTTCCTTTTTTGATGGCTGCATTCTCGCTGTTAGAAAAAGGCTGGAATTTACACAATACACTTTACAATAAAAAACAGAAATGGTAATATATAGAAAAAAGGGAGAAGATGATAATTATGCATTCATCTGAAGCAAGCGCCAAACCATACCGGATCCTTGTGGCAGCCGGTGATGAGGAGGAAAGAAAGAGCTATGAACGATTCATACATGAGGCAAAAGACATGGAACTTGTGAGTTCTACAGGCAACGGCAATGAGGTTCCGGACCTTGTTTTAAAGCTGGTTCCGGATGCGGTCCTGCTGGATATGAAGCTGTACGGCATGGATGGCCTGGGTTGCCTTGAATATATCAACTGCCTGCAGCCCGGGAAAAAACCGGCGGTTTTGTTTATCAGTGATACTGCGGATGAAAGCTTTACAGCCAGAGTATTTGAAATGGGAGCCAGTTTCTTTGTTTTGAAGCCCTGCGACCTTAGCCAAATCGAAGAAAGACTGCGCCAATTCTGTCTGACCGGCATAAGCCGGGACAGACCCCTGGATATAAAGGAGCAGGGTGCGCTGCTGGCGCGTTATACGGTGACCCGCGGAGCGAAAAACAGGGGCAGCATCGGACGTTGTCTCACCGTGGCTTCCTGGATGTTGAAAAATATCGGTTTTTCTCTGCATATGCCGGGATTTGCGTTTATACTGGAAGCGGTGCGGTGTTATCTCGAATCCGG
>DOHE01000068.1 GCA_003535395.1 Clostridiales bacterium
CGGTCCAATGCGATAATGCAATCTGCTGCATCATTGGCTTGCAGGGAACTTGAATCCCGGATGGCCAGGGTGGAAGCGTCCATGATCCGGGTAAATTTTTCGATGCGTCCGGCCGTTTTGGAGGTTCCCAGCTTGAAGATATATATTCTGCCCAGTTCAAGCGGCTGCTGTCCAAGCCAGAATACGCTGGCGCGGATACGGCTGGAAATATGGGGCAGAGATTCGTCTGCTCTTGAGACCAGTTCCCCCCGCGAGATGTAGATTTGAGTATCCAGGGTGAATCCGGCAGCATACCCGGCTGTGATTTTCTGTCTCTTCCCCCTGTGATCGGTTGATTCGATGGTTTTTACCCGACTCCGCTTCCCGGAAGGCGAAAACACCACTTCATCTCCCGCCTTCAAACTCCCGGTTTCCGCAGTTCCGGCTATGATCCTCCTGTCATCCCCGTATGCAGTAAATTTGTACACGCCCTGTACCGGCATTCGAAACGGCTGGTCCACTGCCTGGCCTTCGGCCTTCAATGCATCCAGAGCAACCAGGACCGTAGGGCCGTCATACCATGGGATGGCGTCTGAAGCTGTTGCGATACCGTCTCCGGCCATTCCGCTCACAGGGATGAACTGGATCGGCCGGATCCCGACAGAAGCCAGAAATTCAGAATACTCCCTTTGGATCTCCTGAAAAACCTGCTGCCGGTAACCTGCGATGTCCATCTTGTTCACCAGCACGATCACCTTGCTGATCCCCAGCATGGAAATCAGCGTGCCGTGCCGCCGGGAATTTTCCATGATCCCTTCCGATGCGTCGATGACCAGCAGTGCAGCTTCCGCCCGGGCTGCCCCGGTGACCATATTGCGTAAAAATTCGATATGCCCCGGAGCGTCGATAATGATATATTTTCTCTTTGGAGTTTGAAAAAAACATCGTGCGGAGTCAATCGTGATACCCTGGTCCCTCTCATCCTTGAGAGCATCCAGAAGAAAAGCATATTCAAAGGGTTTTGAAGTCCGCCTGCAAAGCTCCCGTACCTGCTCCAGCTTTCCTTCGGGAAGTGAGCCTGTATCTGCCAGAAGTCTTCCCACGATCGTGCTTTTGCCATGATCCACATGTCCCACGATCACCACATTCATGGTCGGCACCAAAGAGCTGCGTATCGCCTGATTATCCATATGTATCCCCTTTTTTTGGACTTTTGCCTGTTTCGGCGCGAATCTGCGGCGGATCTTTTACATATACCCGTTCCGGCGCAGATCCTCCAGCCCGCCGCCATCTTCTTTGTCCTGTTCACGGCCGGACCGCTCCGCAATATTGGACAGTTTTCCTGTTTCCAGTTCTGCGATGATCTGTTCCACATTTTTTGATGTGGAAGGGATCGGCCGGGTACAGGGCCAGCAGCCCAGAGACCGGTACCGGGTCCCGTCCCCCTGGTCAAAATAAAGAGGGACGACCGGGATCTGATAACGCTGTATGTATTTCCATATATCCAGTTCCGTCCAGTCCAGCAGCGGATGAATCCGCACATGCGTGCCCGGAGCATAGTCTGTTTTGTACTGGTTCCAGAATTCCGGAGGTTGTGCGCCAATATTCCATTCGCTTCGGTTGTCCCGGGGAGAAAAATACCGTTCTTTGGACCGGCTGCCTTCTTCGTCTGCCCGAACTCCGGCAATGACCCCTGTATAAGGATCCCGGTTCCTGTCCGGCTCCAGCTTGCCTGTGGCAAGATCAAGACGATCCCTTGGCCACGTGCCGTTCAGTGTATTGACCAGTGCATCTGTTTTCAAGCTTTTGCAGCATTGGATCCGGGTAGCCTTCCCGTCAGGAAAAGTATTTCGGGTTTGAAGCGCCTCGCGGTTTTCTCCCACCAGCAGGTCCAGTTTCATCTCCATCACCAGCCGGTTCCGGTACTCGATCATTTCAGGGATTTTATAATGGGTGTCAATATGGACCAATGGAAAGGGAACATGCCCGAAAAATGCCTGTCGGGCCAGGTGCAGCATCACTGTGCTGTCTTTTCCGATAGACCAGAGCATACAAAGATTCCTGAATGCCGCATAGGCTTCCCGAAGAATATGAATGCTGATATTTTCCAATCTGTCCAAATGATCCATGGCCTGCTCCCGGTTACTGTATTCTCCTGCCATAAGTCTGTACTGAATTTCTATACAGATTATATAGCAGTTCCCGGGATACGGTTATGACAATTAGGGATTTTAATTGCATTTTTCCGGCTCAGGGCACATCCCCATCCGGTACCTGGACAAAAATCCAGGCTTCCATGCCGTCCAGCTCGATCCAGTCCGGGCCCAAAGTGGCGCTGTCCTCCCCACTGTACCTGCCGTTTGCCTGTTTTACGATCAGCCTGACATTGAATCCGCCCGATGCGGTTTCATACATCATGCTGGCCATGGTTTGAGTCGGCGCCTTTTCACCGCCCTGCTGGCGGATTTTCTCAAGCATCCAGTCCTTAAGGGATATCTGCATGATCACATCCCCGTCTGAAAGAATTTCAACTGTCCCGGCCGGGTCGTACTTTGCCGCATAACCATTGTTGTTCTGCACGCCTCTTTTGATGTCTGACTGAGAAAGGGCAATAAAAAGATCATACATATGAATATCCATCCCGGTTGCCATTTGCGGCTCCAGATACAGGTTGAACCAGGACTCCGCCTGCCTGTACGGCATGTTCGG
>DOHE01000208.1:0-2522 GCA_003535395.1 Clostridiales bacterium
TGGCCGCTTCCCTTTTCCATTATAAGGAAATGGAAGTGGGGGATTTGAAACAGTGGCTGCTGGAAAAAGGCGTACCCATCCGGCCGCCGCTTTACAGGAAGGAGACGGAGCATGCAGCTCAAATTTGACGCAAAGGGCCTGATTCCAGCCGTAGCACAGGATGTACGCTCCGGCGAGGTGCTCATGGTGGCCTGGATGGACCGGGAATCCATACAAAAGACCATGGAGACACGAAAAGTCCATTATTACAGCCGGACACGCCGGGCCTTGTGGCTGAAAGGGGAGACATCCGGGCATTTCCAGCATGTTGAGGATATTCTGGTGGACTGCGACGGAGATACCCTGCTTCTAAAAGTACGTCAGGACGGGGTCGCCTGTCATACGGGCAACCCCACATGTTTTTACCGGTCTCTGGATAGAGTGGATGAGGACGGGGAAAAACCTGCGGTTATGCCGGAGCCGGATACGGGAGCTGTCGCGCCTTCAGATGAGGCAGGAAATCTGACGGAGCATGCGTCGCCGGCAGCAATACCATCCGCTTCAGTCCTGGCACAGGTTTATGCTGTCATCATGGATCGAAAAGCACGACCCAGGGAAGGATCCTATACCAGTTTACTGTTTTCCAGGGGATTGGACCGAATCGTCAAAAAAGTAGGAGAGGAAGCGGCAGAAGTCATCATCGCAGCCAAGAACAGGGACAAGAATGAAATTTGTTATGAAACTGCCGATCTGTTATATCATCTGATGGTGATGATGGCGGATGCAGGGGTCGAATGGGAGGATATCTTTGCCGAACTTGACAAGAGGCGCTAAACGGACCGCAAACCAAACGGAAGGGATCATCCGGTTTGACCGGGGGCACCGGTGGTTTTATGACCGGGGCATCGCCTGTGCCGAAAATATGAAATTCAGGAAGGCGCTGCTGTTTGTCCGGAAAGCGGCTCAACTTAAACCTGCCAATGCGGAATATGCCTTCAATATGGCGGGGATCCTGGCAGTGCTCAAAGACTACCGGTCTTCCAACCAGTGTCTCATGTCCCTTCTCAACAAGCAGAAATCCGGTTTCCCGGACTGCTATTTCGGGTTGGGATGCAACTACTTTGACATGGGAAAATACTCTTCTGCCAACCGCTACTTTGAAAAATACCTGCGTACGCACCCAGAAGGAGCTTTTGCGATGGAGACCTGCAAAGCGCTTCATTTTCTGCGCACGGAGCAGCTCATCCCCAACCGGACAGAATGGGAGAATATCATTCAGCTGGCGATAAAAAAACGTGAAAAAGCTTATGGCCGGGAGTATCCGGAAGAGATCCGCTGGATGTGGTTTCATTTCATCTATCTGCTCATGGAAGGGCGTTACCCGGTGATCCGCAAGCCGAAGTCCTGGGCTGCATTTCTGGAATACCTGTACTGCACTTTAAAAGGCTTTGATTATTCCCTGCAGAACCTTGCAGAAAAATATGAGATCACGGATACAGCCCTGGACAGAAAGATCTCCGGAGTGCTTGGAAAGTTGCGTTACTGATTATTGAAGAAAAAGCAAGATATTCAATGAAATATGAAACTATTTAATAAATTCAGGCAAATATGGCTGATTCAAGCAATAAACAGGCGGATTATGCCGTTGATAATGCCTGGGCAGCAGATTATCATTGATGGCGTTAGCACTCAACTTAAATGAGTGCTAACAACAACAAGAACAGGAGGAAGGAACTATGCGTATAAAGCCATTGGGAGACAGAGTCGTCATTAAGATGCTGGAGAGCGAGGAAACCACCAAAAGTGGTATCGTTCTGCCCGGTTCGGCCAAGGAGAAGCCACAGGTCGCGGAGATCATGGCTGCAGGTCCCGGGGGTACCGTGGACGGCAAAGAAGTGAAAATGGAAGTCAAGGTTGGCGATAAGGTTCTCATCAGCAAGTATTCCGGAACAGAAGTCAAATTTGACGGCCAGGAATACACCATCTTAAGGCAGAGTGACATACTCGCTGTGGTAGAATGAAGGAGGCGGAATGAATGGCAAAAGACATTAAATTCGGCGAAGAAGCAAGACGCGCCCTTGAAAACGGTGTGAACCAGCTTGCGGATGCCGTCCGCATCACGCTGGGTCCTAAGGGAAGAAACGTTGTTCTGGACAAGAAATTTGGTTCTCCTGTCATTACAAACGACGGTGTGACCATAGCCAAAGAGATCGAACTTGAAGACCGGTTCGAAAACATGGGCGCCCAACTGGTCAAGGAAGTNNGAAGTTGCCACCAAGACCAATGATGTAGCAGGGGATGGAACCACCACAGCTACGTTGCTGGCCCAGGCGATTATCCGGGAAGGCCTTAAAAACATCGCCGCCGGAGCCAATCCCATGATCATGAAGAAGGGTATCCAAAAAGCCGTGGACACTGCGGTCGACGAGATCCGTGTGCAGAGCCGCAAGATCAACGGCCGCGAAGATATCGCCCGGGTCGCATCGATTTCTGCCAATGACCAGGAAATCGGCGATCTGATCGCCCAGGCCATGGAAAAAGTC
>DOHE01000208.1:2541-5518 GCA_003535395.1 Clostridiales bacterium
CACTCCATACATGATCACCGACGCGGAAAAAATGGAAGCCGTGCTGGATGATCCCATGATCCTCATCACAGACAAAAAGATCTCCAATATACAGGATGTCCTGCCCCTTTTGGAGCAGATCGTACAGCAAGGGAAGAAGTTGCTCATCATCGCTGAAGACATCGAGGGAGAAGCCCTGGCGACACTGGTGGTAAACAAGCTCCGCGGCACATTCACCTGCGTGGCTGTGAAAGCCCCCGGATACGGCGACAGAAGAAAAGCCATGCTGCAGGATATCGCAACACTCACCGGCGGCCAGGTCATCACCGAAGAAATCGGGTTGGATCTGAAGGAAGCGACCATCGACCAGCTGGGCAAAGCCCGTCAGGTCAAGGTCCAGAAGGAAAACACCATCATTGTGGACGGTGCCGGTGATCACGCGGACATCAAAGCCCGGATTGCATCCATCCGTGTTCAGATCGAAGAAACCACATCTGATTTTGACCGGGAAAAACTCCAGGAGCGTCTTGCCAAACTGTCCGGGGGAGTCGCTGTGATCCAGGTTGGAGCTGCCACAGAAACAGAGATGAAGGAAAAGAAACACCGCATCGAGGATGCCTTGAATGCAACCCGGGCTGCGGTTGAAGAAGGCATTGTGCCTGGTGGCGGGACTGTGTTCATCAATGCCATCCCGGCGGTCGCCAAACTTGTTAAGAGTACTGCCGGCGATGAGAAAACCGGTGTGCAGATCATCGTCAAGGCCATGGAAGAGCCGCTTCGCCAGATTGCTGCCAATGCAGGCCTGGAGGGCTCCGTGATCGTGGAGAAGATCAAGTCAGGCAAACCTGAGATTGGGTTCGATGCTTTGAACGAGAAGTACATCAACATGATCGAAGCCGGGATCGTGGATCCGGCCAAGGTGACCCGTTCTGCGCTTCAAAACGCGGCTTCCGTTGCTGCGCTGCTGCTGACTACCGAGTCCCTGGTAGCCGATATCCCCGAAAAAGAACCACCGGCACCTCCGGCGGGCGGACCGGGAATGGGCGGCGGGATGTATTGATCCCAAACCCAGTGAAAGCCGTGCCAGCACGACCACAGATAATACAGATAATTTGAAGGCTTAATTAAAAGAGGGACTGCCCGGGGCAGTCCCTTTACCTTTGCGAAGCAAATGTGGCATAATTACAGAAAACGAAAGGAGATTCATATGAATGGCATGCAAAGAAAGGTCATCGGGATCCCAATGGGGGATCCGGCAGGAATCGGGCCGGAAATCATCGTCAAGGCGCTGAAGGACGGACAGGTCTATTCCGGGTGCAAACCCCTGGTGGCAGGGAACCACAGGGTCTTCACCCGGATAATGAAACACCTGAATATGCCCATGAGTATCCATCTCATTGATGACCCGGCCCAGGGAAAATATACCCCGGGGACACTTGACCTGATCCAGGCTGGCGACTGCGATGCTGATTCGCTGCATTTCGGAGAGATTCAGGCAGCGGCTGGCCGGGCAGCCTATGACGCCATACGGAAAACCTGCGATCTGGCTCTTGCCGGATCTGTCGCAGCGATTGCCACTACACCCATAAATAAGGAAGCCATCCGTGCAGCCGGGATATCCTGCATCGGGCATACGGAGATGCTGGCAGATCTCACCGGATGCCCCGACCCCCTTACCATGTTCCAGGTTCATGGCATGCGGGTATTTTTTATGTCCCGGCATGTATCCCTGATGCAGGCCTGCGCCCTGGTCACCCGGGAACGGGTCATCCATACCATTCTTAAGTGCCGGAAAGCCATGGAGCAGCTTAGGCTTGGGGACAAGATCCTGGCGGTGGCCGGTCTTAACCCCCATAATGGTGAACATGGGCTGTTTGGCGACGAAGAGGTGCGGGAAATAGAGCCTGCTGTGAGGGAAGCCCGGGAGATGGGGATTGCCTGCACCGGACCCGTCCCGGCAGACAGTGTATTCCATCAGGCTTTGCAGGGGCGTTATGGAGCCGTGCTGTCTCTGTATCACGACCAGGGGCACATCGCCACCAAAACGGTGGATTTTGAAAAAACAATTTCGATCACCCTGGGTCTGCCTTTCATCCGCACCTCTGTGGACCATGGGACAGCGTTTGACATTGCGGGCAGGGGAATAGCCAGCGCGGTAAGTATGCAGGAAGCCATCCGCCTGGCAGGGGAGTATGCGTCCTATGTATCCGGATGATAGAATGTTGATGCAGGTGGAAAAACCGGGGCGTTATACGGGGGGCGAGCTGAACCAGGTCACAAAGGACTTAGGACAGGTGCGCATCCGTTTCGGCTTTTGTTTTCCGGACACTTATGAAATCGGTATGTCCTGCCTGGGCATGCGGATCCTGTATGGTTTGCTCAATGAACGGCCGGACACCTGGTGCGAGCGGGTCTTTGCTCCATGGCCGGATATGGAAGCGCAAATGCGCGAGGCGGGTTTGGCGCTGTATGGACTTGAGTCGGGAGATGCATTATCCGGATTTGATATACTGGGATTTACTCTTCAGTACGAGATGAGTTATACCAATGTGCTCAACATGCTGGACCTGTCAGGAGTGCCCCTAACTGCCCAGGAACGCCAGAAAGCCTGGGAAGAGGGGCGGCAGGTGCCTTTTGTGTGTGCAGGGGGGCCCTGTGCATGCAACCCGGAGCCCCTGGCAGATTTTTTTGATTTTGTGATTCTGGGGGAAGGGGAAGAGGTAACCGGTGAGGTTTTGGACCGGTATACCTCCTGGAAGGGCAGCAGTTCGACCCGTGAAGATTTTTTGCGACAGATTGCCGGGATCAGGGGGGTTTATGTGCCTTCCTTGTATCGATGCGAATATCATCCGGACGGGACTTTGGACCAGGTTGTTCCTTTGCACGGGAATATACCTGCACGAGTGGAAAAGCGAATCGTTGCCGATCTGGAAAATGCCTATGTTCCGGAAAAACTCATTGTGCCATTTGGAGACATCGTTCATGACCGGATCATGCT
>DOHE01000194.1 GCA_003535395.1 Clostridiales bacterium
GATAGTGATCCTCATATCTCTTCCTCCTCTTCGGGCGCAGGAGTCTTAAGGATCCGCGTGTGTATGGCACTGACGGTCATATTGGTAGGACAAACTGTTTCCAGGCCAAACTCATGAAAAACATGCTCCCGGGCGGGATTATAGATGCGGGCCACTACGGTGGGAACCTTAAAAATCTCCTTGGCGATCTGACAAACCACAATATTGACATTGTCATCCGGAGTTACTGCCGCCAAGGCATCCGCAGTCTCAATCCCGGCATGGCGCAGCACATCCTGGTCGATGGGCACGCCGGAAATGGTGACGCCGTTGAAATCTCTGTCCAGCCCTAAAAAGTTCTCTCCTTCATTCTCCACTACGACCACATCATGCCCCTCCCGGGACAGCACATTGGCCAGTTTCGATCCAACCTTGCCACAACCGATCACTATGATTTGCACAAAACTCACCTTGCCCTTGTAAATATCCGAAAATACCTTTCAGTTAATCTGAATATTATATCACGTTGTGATTCACAATACCATATATAACCCGTATGACTTCTGCGCTGCATGAAAGGGATCTGATACATGCTTGTTTCTTTTATCCGTACATTCATCCTGTTTCTGCTGGTTGTGGCCTCCATGCGGCTCATGGGCAAGCGGCAGATCGGTCAACTGCAGCCTTTCGAACTGGCCGCGGCCATCATGATTTCGGAACTGGCTGCTTTGCCCATGCAGAATACCGGAGTTCCTTTGCTGTTGGGAGTCATCCCTATTCTTACCCTGCTGTCGCTGCAATTGCTGTTTTCTTTTCTCAGTCTGAAAAGCATTGCCGCCCACAACCTGATCTGCGGCAAACCCCGGGTCATGGTGGAAAAGGGTCGGGTACTGCAAAACAATCTGATGAAAGAGATGGTTACCATCAATGATCTTCTGGAGCAGCTGCGCATGAGCAATTATACAGATCTGGCGGATATCGAAGAGGCCACGCTGGAAACCAACGGACAGCTCAGCATCAAACTGAAGCCGGACAAACGCCCCGCTACCCCTTCGGATCTGATGCAGGCCCCGGAAGCAGAAGCCCCGCCCATCCCACTGGTACTGGATGGCCGGCTGATCCTGGAAAATCTCAGTAAATACCGTATCGATGATGTGAGGTTGCAAGGAATGCTGAAGCAGACAGGAACCAGCCGGGTAAAAGATATTTTTCTTGCCTACCTGGACCCCAAGGGAAAATTTCATTATCAGCTGTCAGAAGACAGTAAGCAGGGGGCCGGTTCATCATGAAAAACAAAACCATCTACAGCCTGCGGGCGGTGCTCATGATCCTGGTCCTGGTCGTTGGACTTCTGTCGCTTTCCCTGGGCCTGGGAGCCTATATCCGTGACCGGGCAGGATCCCTTTCCCGGGATGTGGAAGGCATTTCCATCCTCCTGGAAACAAATGAGCTCGGCCAGGCAGGCAACCAGGCAGAAGAAGTGACCGAAAAGTGGGAAAAGACCCGGAACACCTTTCACATGATGCTGGACCACAATGAGCTTGACAGAATCGACAATGCCATTCAGCGCCTTCAGCTCTGCATCAAGACCGGTCAGATCGCCCGGGCTTATGAGGAGGCGGGGCTCATCCGCTCCCAGATGGAGCAGCTGATGCGAAAGGACTCCTTCCGGCTGGCAAATATACTATGAAGGATAATACCCCATGACAATGTCTTAGCCGACCTCAGCCGGTGCCGTCCCCGGCTGCCACCGCGCCGGGTGACTCCGGCCGGTCAAACCATATACCGAATCGACCCGGGGCCGAACAGACTTTCAATCCTTTCCCTGAAAAAGCATTCCATCTCCCGGTATCGATCCTTTGGATATACGAACTTGCCGTACCCGAACCTGCCGAACCGGTATGTCCTTTCCTGATCCTCCATCTTAAGCGCTGTATCCGGGAAAAGTTGGAGGATCCTCTCCCGGGCGGTGTTCGTATACCGGTGGGCGATGATCTCAAAAAATGGATTCCGGTCTCCGGCCGGCATCTGTCCCCGGATTTCTTCCAGCAACGCCTTGTAGTCCTCTTTCCATTCCTCATAAATAAAAACCGGAGCGATGAGGAATCCTACGGGATAGCCTGCCTCCTGCATCCGGACTGCCGCACGGATCCGGGCAGCCACGGAAGGAACGCCGTGTTCATATGCTCCTGCCACCCGGGGGGTATTGAGGCTGAAACGGGCTTCGGTATGGCCTTGATGATCCAGATTCAAAAGAGATCCGATGCAGTCAAATTTGGTAGCGAACCGAAGGCGCATTCCCGGTTTCCCTGCAAAAAACTGCACCGTCCTGGATAATACCCCGGAAATCTCCTCCACCGGCAACGGATCCGAAGCGGCGGACGCTTCAAATACCGTTGTTTCCGGCATCCGCACCCCGGCTGCCCTTTCCGCCCGCGCGAGGAGCTCATCCACGTTGGCATACAACCGGGTATAGGGGGCATTCCTGCACCGGGTGTGCAGATAGCAGTACTCGCAGAAACCCGGGCATCCCGAAACCAGGGGAAGCTGATAATGGGCAGACGGACGGCAGTCCAGCAACTTCCCGGACCGGTTCGGGACGATGGCCAGGGTACGCTTCATCCGCCGCACCATTTCTTTTTCGTCGGGAGTTGTTTGCTGCACTTCCTTTACATAGGATGCAAGGGCGTCCACGACCCGGACTGTGATCCTGCCGGAACCGGATACCTGATCGCGGACCCGCTCCGTGACAGGATATCCCAGCATTTTTTTCTGGATCACGATCTCCCGGTAATATCCCATGCATGACATACAGGAAACCTCTCCCTTCCGCAACTTTTCTACTGCATATCATGATTTCCTGCCGTGATTTTATACCCGTTATCTTCTGGCATATGCAACATGGCATTTTCAGTTGACAAGATGTTCCTGCAACTGGATAATACAATACCAGGGGGTGTCGAAACGTGAACCTTCCTCAGTATATGATCCACCAGGCACAAACCTGGCATGATTTTCGACGGAGCAGCCGGCCAATCGGGATAATGCAGCCTGACCAGACGACCCGGACGACCCATTCGCACTTGGAAGGATGTGTCCTGATCATCCCGGCCGGCGTGGAAAAGACCTGTCTTACAGACATTTTCACCCATATCGACCCCCAGCGGGTTTTCACCATACCGATCCTGCTGGAAAGATATCTTTCTATAACCGGCGGCGGACCGCTTTCCGGCAAGCATGACCTGGAACGCATGATTGGCGGGATCATCGGTGATGCGGATATGGCATATCTGTTCATGGAACAGTACCGGCAGGGATATGCCCGGGCTTTGGCAGAATTTTTCCATGACTTCCGGAGTACAGTCACAGAAAGCCTGGATATGGCTCTGTCCGGATTTTTCGAGGGAGTCCTGGGCATTCGGGAAAAGGATATGATCCGGATCCACAATGAGCTGGAAGCAAGGCTGCAGACTGCCGGACCTGACCTGCGGAATGCCCTGATGGATTTTGCCGGCAACACCACCCGGGACAACTTGGATGTCCGGCTGGGTTTTCCGGAAGGCACGCGATATGTGCTTTTTGGTTTTGATATTCTGACGCCCCTGGAGGAAGCCTTTGCCGCCCATCTTCTTTTGTGCGACGCACCCATGGAATTGTACCTTTGTTCGGACCCGGAAGCGTCGGAAATGGCGATCCGCATCAATGGAAGCCTGACCGGGCTGAGGGAAGTGCTGCGGGAACTGGGGGCGGTGGAAACGATCGTGCCCCCGGCTTGGCCAGAGGATGTAAGCAGGGCAGGCGCCGGTTTTGCCAACCTGGCCCGTTCCTTTTTCAGATCTGTTCGATCCGGCGGGCAAAACGATAGGCGATCCGATGGGGAACCCGGCGGACAATCCAGCAAAGCACTCAGTGAGCAAGCCGGCAGCAGAACCGACGTAATCGTCGATGTCACCGAAGCCAACAGCCGCCGTGACGAACTGGTCACCGTGGCAAGGCATATCCGCAAGTTGCTGACCCTGGGTGCAGACCCGGGGCAGATCCGTGTGGTGGTACCCAGATATGCGTTGTATGCAGGGATTATCCGGGAGGTTTTTCCTGCGTATGGTATTGCCTTTGTTCCAGAGGAAGGAGTTCCCCTGCTCTACTTCCCCCTGGCGCGCCTGATTCTGGATATGGTTTCTCTGGGACTCCAAACCAATCCTTTCGCCATGCGGGACCGCATCCTGTCCTCCTGTTACGTCGCGTTTGAGGCGGAGATCTCATCTGTGGATCTGGCTGATTTTCAGCGGGAATGCAATGCGACATTTTTGCAGGATGAACAAATTGCTGCGATGCTGCCATCCGGATCCCGTTCCAACCGCCACCGCCTGGACTATATTTTCGTTCGGCACATCCGCCAGGCGGCATATCAGACGGTTCGCCCCAAGTCTAAAACATCTCCGGCGGCTCTGGTCCGTCAATACCTGGAAACCCTTCGCTTCGATAGTGAAAAGAACCGACAGCAGGAACACCTTCGCATCCTGATTCAACTGTACCTTGCAGCTCAGGCGGAAAAGCGCCTGAGTTTAAAAAGGACAGCCATGAATGGGCGGGAATTCCGCAGGGCTGTCCATGATATGCTGGAAACGTTCCAGGTGGGCAGTCGGGATCCCGCTTCCGAAGATCCCTCCACTGGATTGGAAGCCCGGCTGGCAGAGGAGGAGCGGATCATCCTGGAACAGACCGGACGGATCCTGGATACGCTGGCAGGGGACCCGGGAGCAGCGGGCCTTCATCCAGGGAGTATGGGAGCAGCGGGCCTTCATCCAGGGNNGGGAGTATGGGAGCAGCGGGCCTTCCGTCTCTGTCGTTGGGCGAGTGGGCCCGTTCCTTCTCCCGCCGGATGGAAGAAGCCATATTGCCTGCACGCCCGCAGACCACAGCCGTCTTAGTCCAATCTGCCCGGCGGTTTCAGTCACGTACCTGGGACTTCACCTTTCTGTGCGGTATGGTGGACGGGGAATTTCCCCAGGGGGAGGCATTCAATTTTTTGCAGCCAAAAAAGGAAGGACTGGCCCTGGGCCGCACCTGCACCACTGTGGATCATGCCCGAAACCAGTTCTACCAGGTGGTCCGCGCTACGGTCCAGGAACTGCACATCAGCCTGCCTCTGGCACACAATGGTCGGAAGCTGTCTCCCTCTCCCCTGTTGAAGGAAATTAACTTTCCCGGGCCGGAAGTGCAAGCTGCCGGGCCAGAAAGGCAAGCTGCCAGGCCGGAAGTGCAAGCTACCGGGCCGGAAAGGCAAGATGCCGATTCGGCAAGCCAGGCAGTGGAATTAAAAGAAGTGCAGCAGCTTTACAGTCGCCAGGAGAAAACCCGGGCCATCGCCCAATGGGTGGATCGGGATTATGAAAAGGCTTTGCCCCTGGTATCAGAAATCTGCCACGAGGATCCCGCCTTCTTTTCTCATGCGATTGCCTTGCTCCGGTTTGATGGGCTTGCTCTCAATGCACGGAACTTTTCTGAGTTTGACGGAATGCTGAGTGCAGTGCAAAACAATCGGGTCACTTTTAGGCTGTTGGAAGCCGACTGCAGCCGCATGGTCCTGACTCCGCAGCTTTTGGAGGATTACGCCGCCTG
>DOHE01000201.1 GCA_003535395.1 Clostridiales bacterium
ATGGTACGGGGTTATTGGAAAACCATACAGTCATTGAAGGCAATGAAGGACTTTTGTTTTATGCCGAATTCCGGCCGGAATTATATGAACTGATCGTGGAGCATGCATGGAATAAGATATGCGACGGAGGACGGAAACCCGACTCCAGGATCGTATGGGAAATATTAAAATTAAAAGAAATATGTGATGGCCCCGGCGGTATGGCGCTGGTCCGCAAGGGAACAGCGGCTGCAGCATCAGAAAAAATACGTTTGGACTATAGTTTTTATGTTGGTAAATATGAAGTGACTTTTACAGAATATGATCGGTACTGTGATGCAACGGGAGCTGTGAAACCGGACGATAATAGCTGGGGGAGAGGCGACAGACCTGTTATTAATGTAAAGTGGTCCGATGCGGTGGGTTATGCGAACTGGTTAAGCCGGAAAGAAGGACTGGAGGAGGCCTATGTGGCAGATAAAGATGCAATCGGAGGCTTTCGGCTGAAAAATATACCTGAAAAGCTGAATGGGTACAGATTGCTGACTTCGATGGAATGGGATTATGCCGCATACGGGGGGCCCGGCAACAGGGCTTCCCTGCATTCAGGCAGTGATGATTTGAAACAGGTGAGTTGGTACAAAGATAATTCAGGGGGCCGAACTCAGTCCGTGGGACAGTTGTCCCCCAATCTGCTTGACATCTATGACATGAGCGGAAATGTGTCCGAATGGGTCAATGACACGGATGATTATGAATCCTGTTATTATCATGGAAATAGTTGGTATCATAGCTTGCGCAACAATCATATATCCTTCCGCAGTGTGAAACCGCCTCAAACGAAACAGAACACCATTGGATTTCGAATTGCCAGAAGCAAAATGAAAGACCCATGGGAGGAATAAAAATGAACCTCTGGTTGCCATCCATATTTAGTGATTACATGGTCGTTCAACAGGACGAACCGATTGTGATCTGGGGGAAAGCTGAAAAGAATACGTCGGTCAGAATTTACCTGAACGACAGGGAAACAGATATAGCAACCGATGAGGACGGATGCTGGAAAACGGACCTGGCCCCGCTTCCGGTTGGAAAATCCTATACCATGACCATCCAGGCAGGCGATGAACAAAAGGTTATAAAAGATATTTTGTCCGGGGAAGTCTGGTATGCTTCCGGGCAGTCGAACATGGAATTAACTTTATCCAGGTTGGCCAGAAGGGACGACATCAAGGAGGTATTGAAAGACGCTGAATTTCCTTCATTAAGACTTTTCAAGACAGAACGGCGCGGTGCTACAGATATGCTGGAGAATGATGTTGGCGGAAGCTGGGCACTATCGACAGTTGAGACCGCCGGGAATTTCTCGGCTGTAGCCTATATCTTTGGAGCGATGCTGGCAAGAAGACTGAATGTACCGGTGGGCATCATTGTTTCTGCTGTAGGAGCCACTTCCATACAGGCATGGATGAAACGGGAATTGCCGGCAACCCTCTATACACGAAGCAACGGCGCACTGGAAAGGCGAGGAAATTTTTATTATGGAATGGTTGCCGGGCTTCAGCCCTATCGGATCAAGGGCATGCTTTGGTATCAGGGGGAGAACAATGCGGTCTGGTTTGATGCAAGAGAGTATGGCATCCTGATGCAGGCATTCATCGACGATACCCGGAGAGAATTCCAAAATCCGCAGCTTCCGTTTCTTTTCGTCCAGTTGCCTGCTTTTGAAGCACGGGGGGGTAATTGGGGATGGAGGGATTTTGTAAGTTTAAGGTATGAACAGGCGAAAATCGCCAAGATCGTGCCCCATACGGGAATGGCCGTCACCATTGATCTGGGAGAGGAAAAAAACATCCACCCCGGAGACAAATATCCGGTGGCAGAACGGCTTTACCGGCTTGCCATGCATCAGGTTTATCAGATGGAAGAATTTGCTGGTTTCCCGAGTTTTTCGAGGTTGGAGAAAAAGGAAGATTGCGTCCATGTGCTTTTTGATCACTGCGGAATGGGACTGGTCACTTTGAATGATACGGAAATTTTTGATTTTGAAGTCAGCGGGCTGGATGGGATTTTCCGGCCGGTTACAGCCACGATCATCGGACCGGATACAGTCAGGATCCCCGTTGTAGAAAAGATTTGCGCCGTCAGGTATGCATGGAAGAACTGGATCCGGCCTGTACTATTCAATAAGGAAGGATACCCTGCCGCTCCATTCTGGCACCAGGTAATGGAATAGAACAGGTTATCAATACGGAAAGGTTGATAAAATTTGAAAAACGATACGGATGATTCTGCAATAAAATGGTGGCAGGAGGCCCGGTTTGGGCTTTTTGTCCACTGGGGCATTTATTCTGCACTGGAAGGCATTTGGGAAGGTAAAGAAGTTGCGGGTATTGGAGAGTGGATTCAGGCACGAAACAAAATACCTTTATCGGTTTACAGAGAGTATGCCAAGGAACTGACGCTCAGCCGGTTTGATGCGGAGGAATGGGTCAGTCTGGCCAAAGATGCCGGTATGGGATACATTGTATTAACAGCAAAACACCACGATGGATTTGCTATGTATGATACGGACTTTGGCGAATACAGCATCGTTCAATCCGGGCCTTCCCACCGGGATCCCGCGCAGGAGCTTGCCCAGGCAGCCAGGAAAAACGGGTTGAAGATGTGCTTTTACTATAGTCACGCTCTCGACTGGGAAGATCCTGACGGCAAGGGAAATGACTGGGATTATGATTCTGGGCAAAAAAACTTTGAAAAATATTTTGAAGGCAAGTGTAAACACCAGGTCAGGGAGTTGCTGACCCGGTATGGGGACGTCGGGCTATTATGGTTCGACATTGGATCTGTCAGTCTTCAGCAGGGGGCTGAACTGAAAAATATGATCAAAGAGATCCAGCCCGGCTGCCTGATCAACGGCAGGATCTGCGCAGACAGGACGCTTGCCGATTATGGAAGCCTGGGGGATAATCAGGTTCCGGCCGGCAAGTTAAAGGGAAACTGGGAAACGCCGGTAACATTGAATGATACCTGGG
>DOHE01000340.1 GCA_003535395.1 Clostridiales bacterium
AAAGGTATGGGTATATGTTTTGACACCCCGCCGCTCCAGCTTTTCCCTGAAAATGTCTGCTGCGGGCTGTTTGGCATAGCGGGTGATGACCACACTGTTCACGTTCAGATCCCATGCCCTCAGATTATCGATAAGCCGCATCACATCCATGTCATAGCTGATGCCGAAGTCTGCCCGGATCTTGTTGCGCTCGATATCCCCGGCATGGATGCAAAAAATGATTTCTGCCTCGTCTTTCAGCGCATGGAGCAGTTTCACCTTGGCATTCACATCAAAACCAGGCAAAACGCGGGCGGCATGATAGTCATCAAAAAGCTTGCCTCCAAATTCCAGGTATAGCTTATTATGAAACAGTTGGATCCGTTCCAGAATATTTTGAGTCTGCCTTTGAAGATAGGAGGCATTATCGAAGCCCTGCTGCATATGACCGGTTCCTTTCAGCGATTATTGGAAAAAATTGCTCCAGGCAAAGTCTAGCACACCGCCATCCTGATTACAATATTTTTTGGAAGGGCACGAAGGGCAGAAAGGACAGGAAGGGCCGGGCAGGAAGGACAAGAAGGGCCGGGCAGACTCGCTGTCCGCGCATCTTAGAGAAAGAGCAGCAGGCTTACCGCCATGACCATCATGCCCGCTACCAGTCCATATATGGAAAGATGGGCTTCCCCGTATTCCCGGGCTGTAGGCAGAAGCTCATCCAGAGAGATAAAAACCATGATCCCGGCAACGGATGCAAAAAGGATGCCCATAGTGACCGCATTGAAGAAGGGCGCCAGCAGCAAAAATCCAATGACTGCCCCCAAGGGTTCGGACAAACCGGACAAAAAGGAATAATAGAAAGCCTTTTTTCGGCTGCCGGTAGCATAGAAAACGGGAATAGAGACAGCGATCCCCTCCGGGATATTATGGATAGCAATGGCCACGGCGATGGGTATGCCTACGGAAGGTTCCTGCAATGCTGCCGTAAAGGTGGCCAGGCCTTCCGGAAAATTGTGGATGCCCACGGCCAGAGCTGTGAGAAGCCCCATGCGCATCAATCGGGCTCCGTCACCCCTTTGATGTGGTCCTGGATGCATATCTTCCACCTTGCGCATTTCATGCGGATTGTCTGCCTTGGGTACCATCCGGTCAATGAGGCCGATAAGCAGCATCCCTCCAAAAAAAGCCGCCACCGCGGCCCAGGACCCCGGTTTTTCACCCAGAGCTCCCGTAAGCGATTCTTTGGCCTTCACAAATATTTCGATCGTGGAAACATAGATCATGACTCCCGCCGAAAAACCCAGGGCAATGGAAAGAAAGCGGGTATTGGTTTTCCGGGTGAGCAGAGCCAGTCCGCTGCCGATGCCGGTAGCCAGACCGGCAAACAGGGTGAGACTGAAAGCAAACAGAATATTTTCCGGGCGCATGGGATCCTCCTTTTCCAAGCCTGTGTCAATCAGCCACAAATCCGCCCCCCGCAAGGGCTGTACCGTATTCCGTCCTGTTGGATCCTTTGTACTTGTCGATCAATTTCGTCCAGATCAGATCTCCGGATCCGGCAAAACTGTATATCACTCTGGCTGTATCATACCAGCGGGCGGAGATCGGGGACGGTGCCGGCAGTATTTTGAGGTACTGCACGGCTTCCACTGCAAATCCCCCGCCTCCGGTGACCTTGATGGATTCGGGAAATACCGGGTCTGGAAGATCGATCTGCTGAAGCAGATCCCCGTCCAGCCCGAAAATAAAAACAGCCGCATCAAAAAGGGGAAGCATTATGCCTGGATTTTCGTTCCGGATGACCCGGTATGCAGTGATCAGCAGCCTCCCGTCCGTATCGAGTACCAGGGCATTGAACTGGTATGGATTCCTGGTCAGGCTTATATCCTCCCATCGCCAGATAAGCCGCCCTTCGGATCCCAGTTTCCACAACTGTACCGGAAGATTCCCCCCCATCAGGCAGACATTTCCCCCCGCCGGGGAAAAACGGTTTAAGGTGAAGGCCCCCTGACTCGTTCCCATACTGTACCACTCATATTGTCCGGCGACATTGAAGTAAGCCAGAATGTCCACGTAGTTTTCAGCCATCCAGTCCATGTTGCTGCCCGTCCAGATCGTATCCCGGCTGGGGGGATCGTCACCGGTGATCTGATATGAGGCTGTTACGTACAATCCCCACAGGGGATCATATTCCGCCTGTGACAGCAGCGCTGTCCCCGTACCCGGGAAGCAGCCGCGGCCCGCCACCCTGGCCTGCCGGTCATACAGCACGGTGCAAAGGCTAAAAGATCCATTCTGATAAGGGGAACTGTCCCCTATTGTCAGGATCTTCCCCTCCTGTGTGATAAACAGCCGGTCCGGCAGTACCGGTTCATCCGCAAAGGACAAGTCCCGCCAGGCCTCATCCAGCACATCCCGCCGGTTGCCGTCACAAACCATGATGCGGGGCACAGGAGTTCCGTCTTCTTCTGCAACAGTATACAGCACGGCACAATAACCGGATTCTCCGCCGGCCAGGTCCAGCAGCCGGATCGATTCTTCCCGGCCTTGAGGTGCCTCTGCCGCCACTTCCTGCCATAGCATACGTCCCACCGGGTCGTAGCAGGACACGACCAGGGAAAAACCTGTTCCCCGGGCCTGTACCGCTGCATGGTACAATCCGCCATCCGCTGTTTCCGCGATCTTGCCTGGATGATCCACACGGATTTGCCGAATCGCAGTCCCCTGGTTGCATCCAACCATTAAAATCATCAGCGCTGCTGCACTCAGCAAGTGATGATGTCTTCGACTGCCATTTAGACGAGACAATTCATTTTCCTCCATTTCCCCCTGATTACTGGCTGTGATCGGGCGGCACAAAGACGTTCAGCGCCTGGTGCAGAAAACGGATGGAAACAGGAAGCCGGGGACCCTTTTCCCCGTCCACGCTGGTGAGGATCGATCGTTTGGTTTCAATGATGCAGGAAGAAGTCCGTAAATACATCAAATGTCTGTCCTCCATGGGCATTCGGGTCAATGCTTTGAAAAAAAGGGATGCAAGCTCGATATGCGTGCATTTGCGGACCACCAGGATATCCATCATACCGTCCCGAAGATCCGCCCGGTGGATCAGATTGGACAGTCCCGCCGCATCCTTGCCGTTGAGCACCACAAAAACGAGGGCATCCTCCTCCACGATTTCGCTGCCGATATCGATTTTGATGCGGAAAGGCCGGATGTTGGCCACTTCTCCCACAGCTTGCAGATAGTAGGCCACCGGCCCGAAATTTCGCTTCAGCTCGGGATGGGTATTGTAGGAAGCCCCCACCACCTGCCCGCCCGCAAAAGTATTCACAAAATAACTGCTCTCATTGATAATACCCGCATCTACCCCCATCACAATTCCCCCGCAGATCAGGTCGATACATTTATCCACATTGTGCGGGATACTGAGACTTCGGGAAAAGTCATTGCAGGTGCCTGCCGGTATGATCCCCAAAGGCGCAGTGACCTTGCACGGCATCATCCGGTTTACGATATGGTTTACAGTTCCGTCTCCACCACAAACCACGATCCCGTCCGAAGCCTCCGTAAGCAGTCTGTCCAGAAAGGCTGGTTCATCTGTTTCATGCAGCCGATAGGGTTGGATCAAAACATTCTGCCGCTGAAACCGCTCAACGATCCTGTCCATGCTGTATGCATGCTCATGACTGCCGGCAGCGGGATTGTACAGGTATAACATCCGTTTCAACTGGATCATCCTTTAAATGCTCACATCTCTTTCATTATACCTTTACCCGGAAAAGAATCAAGCTGTTCCGATGCTGTTCCGGTACTGGAATGGTACATATTACCTGTGATTTCCGAAACAGCGGCTGGTAAAATGGAAATATTCATCAAGATTTGGAGGGCTGGGTATGAGGATCCGTATATTATCGAGGTTGGGTATTTTTTTGATTCTGATCCTGCTGGTGCTGCAGGCAGCTGCTTCCGTATCTGCGGCGCCCCGGAAGACAAAGATCCGGTGGACGCCACCGCCGACACCAGCTCCCACGGCCAGCCCGACGCCAGCGCCGACCCCGGGGCTGACCCCGACGCCCAGCCCCACACCAACTCTGGCGCCCACTCCGGCGCCGACGCCGACGCCCACTCCGGCGGCGGGGGGGAAAGAGATGCTGGGGTATACTACATATTATTACAGCGGGGATGTTTCATCCTTAAATTCAATGAAAAACAATGCCGGATCCATCGATGCCATCGCGGCGGCAGTCCATTTGACAGACAGTACCGGGGGGATCACCGGGCCGGTACCGACAGAACAGATCGCCTTTGCCGCAAGTGCAGGCATAAGGGCCTATGCCCTTGTAGGGAACAACTTCAGCGGAAGCATCGCCAAAATCCTGCTTGAAAGCAGCATTTACCGGCAGCGGATGATCCTGAATCTGCTGAGCCTGCTGCGAAACAATGGTTATAAGGGCGTATGCATGGATTTTGAGGGGATGTATGCTACAAACCGGGATCAGTATTCCAGTTTTTTACGGGAAATTTCCGCCAGCATCAAACCCCTGGGGTATGACCTCATCGTCTGTGTTGCGGCCAAAACCTATGACAATCCTTCCAACAGTTGGAGCGGAGCGTTTGATTATCCGGCCATCGGGCAGGTGGCAGACCGGGTAGCGGTGATGACGTATGACGAGCATTATATGGGCGGGGTGCCGGGGCCTGTGGCTTCGATCGGCTGGGTGACCCGGGTCGCGGACTATACCGTGTCCGTGATCCCTCCGGAGAAGGTGCTGCTGGGCGTGGCTGCGTACGGGTATGACTGGGGATCCGGCGGATGCAAAGCATACTCCATGAACGGGTGTCTGAACCTGGCCAGCCAGTATGGTGCGGTGATCCAATGGGATGCCGTTTCTCAGTCTCCCTGGTTCCGCTATACCGATGCTGCCGGTGCCGGACACGAGGTCTGGTTTGAAAGCGCCCAAAGCATCCGCTTTAAGCTGGATCTGGTAAATGTGCGGAACATCTGCGGTATCGCTCTCTGGCGCCTTGGCCTGGAAAATGCTGCTTTCTGGAGCACTTTGGGCGACTTGTATTGACTAAATTGTTTGAATTGCGCCCTGATTGACACAAACGTTATCCTTGATGCACTCAAAAAATGTGATTCAGTTTGTCCATGAGTTCTTTATCCAATTGAACCGCTTCGGCTTTGATGCAGCTTTGCAGCTGCTCTGTTGTTCTGGGCCCGATGATCACGCTGGTCACAACATGGTTGTGCAGGACCCAGGCAATGGACACAGTGGCTTCGTCCTCCCCGATTTCCCTGCACAATGCTGAAAATGCCTCCAACCGCTGCCTATGCACCTCTGCAAGATTCATGATCCTTTCTGAGTTGCTGCGATGGCCCTTCTGTTTGTCTCCCACATGGCCGCTCAGCAGTCCACCCTCCAGGGCGCTGAATGCAAGGACTCCGATTCCCAGTTCACGGCAGCATGGCAGAACCTCCGGTTCAGGCTGCCGATACATCAGAGAATATTTATGCTGTTCACTGACCAGGCCCAAATAGTTCCTTTGAACCGCATAATGCTGTGCCCAGGCGATTTCCCAGCCGGAAAAATTACTGGAACCGG
>DOHE01000218.1 GCA_003535395.1 Clostridiales bacterium
AATATATCCTGTTGGGGGACAGGAAGGCAGCGGGTTCTCCGCAGACGGTGATGGACTATATATATTCACAGACCCTTTTTATTCCTATCATCATCTTTATGATCGTTATTATGGCGTCCCAGATGGTAGCCATGACAGTAACCAATGAGAAAGCAGACAAAACCCTGGAAACCCTTCTTTCTGCACCGGTTAAAAGGGTTTCTGTGCTGACGGCCAAGATGGTGGCAGCAGGGATCATGGCTCTGGTGTTTGCCGTATTCTACATGTTTGGGTACCTGCAGTATATGGATGGGTTTTCAGGAGGCATGATGCGCAGCGCCATGGACGGGGGGGATGCAATTTCCAGCCTGGGTCTGGCTCTTGGACCTTCTGATTTTGCACTGATCGGAATCCAGCTGTTTTTGACCATCCTCATATGCCTCAGTTTGTCCCTCATCCTGGGAAGTATGGCGGAAAGCCAGAAACAGCTGCAGGGGTTGATCACCCCAATGATTTTCCTGGTGATGATCCCTTATGTCACCTCTATGTTTTTAGATCCGGCCACCATGCCTTTGCCGGCCCTGCTCCTGATCTATGCTATCCCATTCACCCATACATTCATTGCTGCCCAAAATCTGTTTTTAAACCAGTATGGACTGCTGGCTGCTGGTATGGCCTATCAGGGGCTGTGCCTGGTTCTGTCCGTCACAGCTGCTGTCAAGGTCTTTACCACGGACAGGATCTTCACTCTGAAAATGCCGGGCAGACGCTTTGGAATGCATAATATTCATAAAAACGGAAACAGGATATAGCAGGGGGTCATATGGAGAGAACGAACAAGGCCAAAAAAACCGGCAGGAACCCGCTGGATTATGCAGTATTCCTCTTCCATGAAGGAACCAACAGCAAGGCGTATGAACTCATGGGAGCCAGATCTGTTGCCCGGGGCGGCAGGCAGGGATTCCTGTTTCGCACCTGGGCACCCCATGCGAAGAAGGTGAGTGTGGTCGGCCCTTCGAATCAGTGGGATGCTTCCGTGAATCCCATGAAGCGCATATCTGAAAATGGATTGTGGGAAGGATTCGTTCCGGGACTGAAGGAATTCGACATGTATAAATACGCAATCCTGACTCAGGCTGGACTCTGGGAATTTAAGGCGGATCCATATGGTTTCCATATGGAAAACCGTCCCTCCACTGCATCCAAACTCGCAGATCTTGCCGGATATGCCTGGGGCGATGGTGCCTGGTTGGCCAGGCGCAGGGAACAGTCGCTCTACAGTTCCCCTGTCAATATCTACGAGGTGCATGCAGGATCCTGGCGGAAATATCCTGACGGCAATCCATTTGATTATATCAAACTGGCAGAAGAACTTATTCCCTATGTGAAATCCATGGGATATACCCATATTGAACTGATGCCTGTCTCCGAATACCCGCTGGATGATTCCTGGGGATACCAGGTGACCGGGTATTATGCCCCCACATCCCGGTATGGGGCGCCCCGGGATTTTATGAAATTTGTGGACCTGTGCCATCAATCGGGGATCGGTGTGATTTTGGACTGGGTGGCAGCGCATTTCCCAAAGGACGGGCATGGGCTGTATATGTATGACGGGGACTACTGCTACGAGTACCAGGACAGTCAAAAACGTGAACATCCGGATTGGGGCACCTGCATCTTTGATTATGGGAGACCGGAAGTGATGAGCTTTCTCATATCCAACGCCATGTTCTGGTTTGAATATTATCATGTGGATGGTTTGCGAACGGATGCGGTAGCCTCCATGCTATATCTGGATTACGGACGCAGCGGCGGGATCTATTCCAGAAATATATACGGAGGGAATGAAAATCTGGAAGCCGTTCATTTTATGCGCAGGCTGAACGAGGCTGTTTTCAGAGAACATCCGGATGTGATGATGATCGCCGAGGAATCCACGGCATGGCCTATGGTGACAAAGCCCGCCTATATCGGAGGATTGGGATTCAATTTTAAATGGAATATGGGTTGGATGAACGATATGCTCCGGTATATGTCTGTGGATCCGGTGTACCGGAAATTCCACCATGACACTCTCACTTTTTCCTTGACCTATGCCTTTTCTGAGAATTACGTGCTGCCTTTGTCCCATGACGAAGTGGTTCACGGCAAAAAGTCCCTCATCGCAAGAATGCCAGGAGATTACGGGATGAAATTTGCAAACCTGCGCTGCTTTTATACCTGGATGATGGCTCATCCTGGGAAAAAATTACTGTTTATGGGAGGGGAGTTTGCCCAGTTCTCCGAATGGGATTTTCACAAGGCCCTGGACTGGCACTTGCTTGAATATGAATCCCACAGACAGTTTAAGGAATTTGTCCGTGATCTGAATCATATTTACCTGGCCGAACCCGCGCTTTGGGCTTCAGATACAGGATGGGACGGGTTCTGCTGGATTTCCCATGATGATTATGAACAGAACATCGTTTCATTCATGCGCAAGGTGAATGACGCAGATCCGCTGGTCGTTCTGTGTAATTTTGCTCCGGTGGAGAGACCGGATTACCGTATCGGGGTATCAAAACCTGGGCAATATTGTATCCTGTTCGACAGTGACGGGATTCAGTACGGGGGTACCGGGTTCTACAGCCGTATCGGAAAGACAGGAGAAGACGACGGGCAGTGGAAGGACGATCCAGGACCCCGGATCATGGCGGAGGAGATCCCCATGCACGGGTTTTCATGGTCTGTGTGTGTCCCCGTACCCCCGTTAGCGGTTCTATATATCCAATTATCCGGAAAGGAGGAGGAAACTGTATGCCTGTAAAAAAGGAATGCATCGCCATGTTGCTGGCCGGCGGGCAGGGAAGCCGCCTGGGTGTCCTGACAAAAAGTATGGCAAAACCAGCGATCCCCTTTGGAGGAAAGTACAGGATCATCGATTTTACTCTGTCCAACTGCACCAATTCAGGCATCGACACTGTAGGAGTGCTGACCCAGTATCAGCCGCATGAACTGAATGCCTATATCGGATCCGGAAAGCCCTGGGATCTGGACCGGATGAATGGAGGTGTCCGTATCCTTCCACCCTATATCCGCGGAAAAACCGGACAATGGTACAAGGGCACTGCCAATGCAGTATACCAGAATATTCCTTTTATTGACCAGTATATACCGGATCATGTGCTGGTTCTGTCCGGAGACCACATCTATAAGATGGATTACAGCCGGATGCTGGAAGCCCACAAGGATAACGATGCGGACTGCACCATCGCGGTGATCGATGTACCCATTAAGGAAGCCAGTCGTTTTGGGATCATGGACATCCATCCCGACGGTTCCATCTGCGATTTTGAGGAAAAGCCAAAAAATCCCAAAAGCACCAAGGCTTCCATGGGGGTTTACATATTCAAGTGGCCGGTGCTCAAGACATACCTGGAATTGGACGAACAACAGGAACACACGGCCAACGATTTTGGAAAGAATATCATTCCGGCCATGCTTGCAGGAAAGCAACGGATGTTTGCTTTTTCCTTTCAGGGTTACTGGAAGGATGTAGGCACGATCGAAAACATCTGGGACGCCAGCATGGATCTGCTGGATCCATTGGAATCCCTGATCCTGAGTGATTCCAAATGGCGTATCTATTCCAACCACCCCACAGATCCCCCCCATTACCTGGGAAAGGATGCGCGGGTCCGTGATTCGCTGCTGGCCGGAGGCTGCAGTATCTTCGGCCGGCTGGAGAACTCCGTCATATCCCACCGGGTGCTGGTGGAGAGCGGTGCAGCCGTCGTGAGTTCTGTCATCATGTCCGGTGCCCGGATCTGTGCCAAGGCAAGTGTTTCCTATGCCATCATCGCAGAGGATGCGGTGATCGGGGAAGGTGCGGTCATCGGCGGCCTCCCGCTGAGCGGATGCAGCGGACATCCCAAAATATCCCTTGTAGGCGGGGGGATTTTTGTCCGTTCGGGAAGCCAGGTCAGTCCGGGCAGTATAGTGGAGCAGGATATTTAGTACTTTTTCGCTGTAGTTTAGAAAATAGGACGGAGGCGGATGGTGCATGGATACCATGGGCATTATATTTTCAAACGTACACGACGGAGATTTGAAAGAATTGACGGAAATGCGCACTTTTGCTTCGGTTCCTTTTGGAGGCCGTTATCGTCTCATTGACTTTGTGCTTTCCAACATGGTGAATTCGGGTATCCACAATATTGGAATCGTAGCGAAGGCCAATTACATGTCCTTGATGGATCATCTGGGAAACGGAAGGGAGTGGGACCTGGATCGGAAAAGAGACGGGCTTTTTATTTTTCCTCCCTTTGCCAGACAGGATCCGGACATTGGGGTCTACAAAGGCCGACTGGAGGCACTGGCAGGAATCCTGACCTATATCCGCAGGTCAGCGGAAAAATATGTGGTACTGGCCAACAGCGATATCATCTGCAATATGAATTACCGCGACGTGATCCGGTACCACGAGGAAAAAGAAGCGGAGATCACTGTAATATACAGGAAAATGACGGTCTCAGAAAGCAATGCGCCCCGATGCACCTATTTCTATTTTGATCCGGACCAGAGGCTGAGCGGGATGGCCGTGCGCCCGCCTTATGGGGGAGAGCAGAATGTGAGTTTCAACATGGTGGTGATGGAGAGGGGGCTGCTGGAACATATTGTGAAGGAAGCGTCTGCGTATCATTATCAAAGTTTTGACCGGGATTTTCTCCAGCGAAGGTGCAGGGATTTCAAGGTTTATGGATACCCGTTCGAGGAGCTGTATCTTCGGATCAATTCCATTGCCGGTTACTTCGATGCCAACATGCGCATGCTGGATCCGGCGACCCGCAACGAACTGTTTTACAGCCACGGCAGCATTTATACCAAGGTTCGGGATGAGATCCCGGCCAGGTATCCAGGGGAATCAATGACGAGAAATTCATTGATCGCAGATGGCTGTGTGATCGAAGGAGAAGTGGAAGACAGTGTACTTTTCAGGGGTGTACATGTTGGTAAGGGAGCCAGAGTGAAAAAAAGCATCCTGATGCAGGATACCCGGATCGGTGAAAATGCCTGTCTTACCTATACCATTCTGGACAAGGATGTGGTCATCCTTCCGGAGCGGATACTGACCGGGTATGGATCCTATCCGGTGGTGATCAGCAAGGGCAGCATTGTCT
This sequence comes from Clostridiales bacterium, assembly GCA_003535395.1. GTDB lineage: Bacteria > Bacillota > Clostridia > UBA8921 > UBA8921 > UBA8921. The sequence continues at coordinate 5,142 of DOHE01000218.1, forward strand.
GACTTAAGCAGAGTTCATTCAAACGAGTATGGAGGAAAAGCATGAAAGTATTGTTTATAGCCGGAGAAGCACTGCCTTTCGCTTCCACGGGAGGATTGGGGGAAGTGATGGCCTCTTTGCCGGCAGCGCTGCGCAAGAGGGTGGTGGGAGCCCGGGTGGTGATGCCCCTCTATTCCAGCATATCCGGCGAGACCCGGAAGAGTTTCCGGTTTGTCTGTTCCATTTCCGTTCCTCTGGGTTGGCGGCAACAGCACTGCGGTGTGTTTGAAACCAAGCGTAACGGAGTGACTTACTACTTTCTGGATAATGAATACTATTTCAAGCGGAATTCCTGCTACGGAGAATATGACGATGCAGAGCGGTTTGCCTATTTTTCCAAGGCTGTGCTGGAAATGCTTGGTCATCTTGACTGGAAACCGGATATCCTGCATTGCAACGACTGGCATACCGCTCTGGTCCCTGTTTTTTACCATGCATTTTACCGGGAGCTGGACAAATATAAAGGGATCCGGACCGTGTTTACCATCCATAATATCCAGTACCAGGGCCAATATGATCACTATCTGCTCAAGGATATGCTGGGGCTGGACGAGAAGTACCGGGGGGTACTGGACTGCCGGGGGCTGCTGAACTTTATGAAAGGAGCCGTGGAGGTATCGGATGCGGTCACCACCGTGAGCCCCACCTATGCATCTGAGATTTTAAACGGCATCAATGCCTATGGGATGGAAGATGTTTTGCGTTATCATGCCGGAAAGATCCGCGGGATCCTTAACGGGATCGACACCGTATCCTACGACCCGCAAACCGATCCTTCCCTGTTTGAAGTTTACAGCAGGGAAGATCCGACAGCCAAAGCCCTCAACAAATCAGGACTTCAGAAAATGCTGGGGTTGCCGGTGGACCCCGGGCCTGCGATGTTGTCTATGGTCACCCGTCTGTCCGGGCAAAAGGGTATCGACCTGCTGATCCAGGTATTCGACCTTTTGATGCAGGAGGATGTGCAGCTTGTAATCCTGGGGACCGGGGAGCGGCGCTATGAGGTGTTCATGGAAGAGATGCAGCGAAAGTATCCAATGAAATTTGTGGCGGCGATCACTTTCAACCATGACTTGGCCCGCAAGATCTACGCAGCATCGGACCTGTTTCTCATGCCTTCTCTGGCGGAACCCTGCGGACTTTCCCAGATGATCGCACTGCGTTACGGAACGCTTCCTGTGGTGAGAGAAACCGGAGGGCTTAAAGACACGGTGTTCAGTTACAATGAATCGAGCCAAACAGGAAACGGATTCTCTTTCGCTGAATATAATGCACAGGATATGCTCTACACCCTGCGCCGGGGACT
>DOHE01000303.1 GCA_003535395.1 Clostridiales bacterium
CCTACCACGTGACCTATGCGGACAAGTCCGGGGTGCTTATGGGAGGTGAAAGTGTCTCCGGTATTCCCTTGATCCTGGAAATGGCTCCGTGGAGCCATCGGACTCTTTGGCAGGAATCCTATCTGGTTTGTTTTGAGCATGCCTATATTCAGATCGAATTGCCCGCTCCGCTTGCAGTGCAGCTGCCGGGGAAGGTCACGGTCATGAAGGATGCCGGCGCTGAAGCACAGTTTGAGATTCCTGTATTGCCAAATATTTCAGCGATGCGCAAACAGGCAATGAATTTCATTCAGGTTGTTCAGGGAACCGCCAAACCTCCGTGCCAGTCTCAGGAAGCTCTGCAAGATTTGAAAATTGCTCTGGAATATATAAAATGCCGTTGTAAATGATATTCAACCGAGTGCAGTTATTCATGTCAAAAATGCATGCAAATATTATGATAAAAAGGGGGTATTGATGATGAGAAAGGGAATTCGGGGATTCAGTATTCTTATGGTGGTGTGTTTTGTATTTACACTGGCGGCATGCAAGAAGGAACCATCCGCCACCGGAAGCATCAGCGGCACCAAAGCAGCAAGTACGGTGAAAGCGTCTGCGACGGCCGGAAAATCAGCTTTAAAGACAGCGGGCACGACCGCCGTGCCTTCGACGGGAGCGGAACAACAGCAGAACGGAGATAGCAATGGGGACGGTTCGGGCGCTGTCGGGCCATCCGGGGACGGAACAGGCGGCGAGGATCCAGGAGAGATCCAGGAACAAGTTTTTGATCTGGGCGGACGTGTGATCCGCGTCATTACCGATGGGCCCACCCGCTTTCCCTGGCTGAATCCCGCTACGGAGCAGGATCAGGTCACAAAGGATTTCATCGCTGCGACGGAGAAGAAGTACAACTGCAAATTTGATTTTATTATCAAAAACATGGCGCCGGCTGCGTATGTTGAGAAAGTAGTGACCCTGCCTCTGGTATCCGGAACATTTCAGGATGATTTTTTTACCATTTATCCACACCTGGGTCTGCTGCCTCTGGTGAAGCAGAATGNNATGTCATCCTTCCGGTGAGTAATTATCTGGATTTCAATAATATGGAGGTATGGGGCAATCCGATGATCGTCAACCAGCCTTCCATCCGGGGCAAGTATTATATGATCGTACGCACTGTGAACGGCATGAATGTGGGCATGTGGTACAACAAGCAGATTTTTGCCAATGAAGGGCTGACACCGCTGCCGGAGCTGGTGGCACAGGACCGCTGGACATGGGAAACCTTCCTGGATCTGGCTACGATCTCAACCCGGGACTTCAATGGAGACGGCTATATCGATCAATGGGGCTTTGCCCATACAGGCCTGCCGGACCTGAGCAATGCGCTGCTGTTTTCCAATGGCAGCGAACCCATCAGCGAGCAGGATGGGGTATTCACCTATACCATCGGCAATGACGCGAAGGCCTATCGGGCATTAAATTTCATGCAGAACCTGTTTTATGTATACAAAGTGGCGCCTATCGACTATGGTTTGAACATTTTTGCAAACGGGAATGCTGCCATGTGTTCCGGATTTGACTGGCTGAACATGGGAGTCGGGAGCGGATTTGTCACACATCATACGGAGCTGGCGCTGGATATCTTCCCGTACGGCCCGGAAAATCCGGAGAAAAAAGGACAGGCCAAAACCAACCTGAACGGATGGGCCGCAGCTTACAATATGAATGATCCCGACAAAGCGGTCCGGGCATTTGCGGAGGCGATGGCGGTCTGGGATCCAGGCATCCCGGGATATCTGTCCATGGAGGCCATGCTGCAGTCCAGATACCAAAACAGCAAACTTCTGACCCCGGACGAACAGCGTGCTTTCGTCCAAGGGAGAACCACTTCGTTCAATTTTGTGAATTCCATCCCGGGAGTCAGCGGCTTGATCAACGGTGCACTCACAAAGATATCCAATGGTCTGGCACCCAAATCGGCATTGGATGAAATCAAACAGAATGTGGAGCAGCTGTGCAGTGAATACAGCTTGCAGTGAATACGGCCTGCAGTGAGTGCGGCCTGCAGTGAATACGGTCTGCAGTGAGTGTGGACTTCGGGGATGCAGGGAGGCAGGCCGATGGCGTGTGGCGGTACAGCGGGGGAGGAAAGAATGGACAGACCCAACATCCTGATCATTTGCAGTGATCAGCATCATCCCCGTGCAGCAGGCTTTCTTGGCAGTCGGGTCATATCCACCCCCAGCCTGGACAGCCTGGCTGCTGGAGGAGCTGTTTTTTCTCAGTGTTACTGCAATTATCCCCTGTGCACGCCCAGCCGGATGAGTTTCATCACCGGGCAGTATGCTCACCGGATCCATATCCCGGATAATGGATTCCCGCTGGATCCGGGGATCATGACCTGGGCCCGGAAACTGACGGAAAGCGGTTACCGGACCGTAATGCTGGGGAAGATGGACTTTTGCGGCGATTATCAGGATGGAGGGTTTGCAGAGCACCGGGTGATCCGGAGGCGTCCGGCGAGAAAGGAATTACAATATATTGACGGTGTCCCTTGTCTTGCCATCCCTTCGCCGACGCGGCGGAGCGATGCCTTCAGAAGCTGGGGCAGCGTGCTTCGCCATATGGAGCATGCCGGGCCGCGCACGGCACGGATCCTGCCGGAAGCCGCAGAATTCGGTGAGCGGGATGATTTTATCGGCAACTATGACCATGATCAGATCGTGACCCAGTGGGCCGTGGATTTTCTGCAGGGGCAGGGGTTGGGGCAGGAGCAGGATAGCAGGCCGGAGCAGGGCAGCGGGCGGTCGGGGCAGACCGGCAGGCGGTCGGAGCAGACCGGCAGGCCGGA
>DOHE01000036.1 GCA_003535395.1 Clostridiales bacterium
CACTGACGGTGGAAGCGGTGAAAAGCCTCTGTGATTCCACAGTACCCAAGGGCATCGAGCCTGCGGCAATTTCAGCACCCTTAAGCAGCTCTGCCGGCAGTCAAACGGCCGCCGTCAAAGCCACGGCCAAGGCGGTATCTGCAGATCCGCTCATCAAGATCCTGGACGATCCCCGCTCCACTCTGGACCAGCGCATCGAAACTGTCCTGAATTTGGGTAAAATGCGGAAAGATGCAAAAGAGGCCGTCCCCGCCCTGGTGAAGATGATGGAAGGTATCCTGGAACAGGAAGGAGCCCGCCCTCCCCGGATTGAGGATCACCTGCGCAATGCCTTGCTGCGTACTCTGCTGGACATTGACCGGAATGACGAAAGAGTGAAGGATGTTCTGAGCAAGGGCCTGACAGAGCCGCTGGCAAGACCGTCGAACCTTTCCTCCAGCCGGTATTTCTCCCAGGGAGAACTCAGCCGGGACACCCGGGCGGAAAATGACAATGGGCGGGCGTATACTCCCGTTGCCACCTGGAATGAATACACCTTTCAAGTCGGAACCGCTGAAATGTTTAAGAGTGCAACCGCAATTTCAGCGGAAGATTATCAAAAAGTGGTGGCGGGGCTGGCAGCGGATTTCCCGGATGCAAAAACCTGGCGAAAGGACAATGCCAGTCTGTACCGGCTGAAGATCACCAAAACCGGGCCGGACGGCAATATCCAGTCCGCGTTTCTGGAAGGCGAATCCTTTGTGTTTGACGGGTCCGACGCCAAGGTACAGGGATGGTCCATCGCCGCAGACAAGGACGGGTTCCTGCACCTCATGGGAGGTCAGCACAACGCACCCAACCCGGCTAATTATATTCCCGGAAGCTGGGAGAGGATGGGTCTGTCCCGAAATTCCAAGGATAATAACTACCCCGCCCAGATGTACTGGGTATCCAGAAACCCCGGAGATATCACCTCCTTTGTGTTTGCCGGACGCAAGGAGGATCCCCGGAGCCTTCCCACATCCTATTGGAATTATATGAATTTTGTACAGGACCGGGAGGGAGAGCTATACACCTATGGCCGGATCAACATCGCCGGACTGCAAAGCTGGGGTTTGTACCGGTATGATACAAGCTCACACGAATGGGAAGCGTTGGGGGGCGATGCCAGCAAACTGGTGGCGAATGGAAAGGCCGCACATCCGGATTGGTCAAACTATTTGATCCGGCAGGTAAGGGGTCCTGTCCCTGTGACCCCGCAGCCAAACACCCTGGTATGGGCATGGATGCCCAATTTTTACAATTTCTGCCGGGCTCCTTTTGGCATCTATTTTGACATAACCAACCGGATGCATGTGAACATGAGGATCCGCGGGGTCGGCGAAAGCGGGCAGATCATCGACAGCCATGTGTACGCCTGGTCCGATGACGGTGGCAAAACGTTCTGCCGGGCGGACGGGACACCGCTGGCCTTACCTCTCACTATCAGCCCGGCTCCGGATCACAATGCGGACGTAAACAGCCATGACACGCTCAAGTGGTGGGAGCTTTGGACTTCTTTGTTGAAAGAAGCGGGATACAGCATACCGAAATTCAACTGAAAACTGCCACGCATTTTACACACTAATTCCATAATATCCGGTATATAATCCAAATGCATAAATACTTGCAGATTTGGAGGAATACACATGAATTATGTGAAAAGAGCGTGGTATGCGGTCACCCGAAAACCGGGGAGGTCCCTGATCCTGCTGGTGCTGTTTGCGGCCATCGCCAATTTTGTTTTTGCCGGGATCGCCATCAAGCACGCGACACAGCAGGCCAGCATCCTGGCCAGACAGAAGTTGGGGGGGACGCTGACCCTGACCTACGACATGCAAAAAGCCTTTGATACTATCCGCGCCCAGCGGCAGGCGGGCGCAGGAGCAGCGGGCGCAGGGGGGGCCGGCGGGGTGCAGGGCCAGGCGGGACGATTCCAGATGACGGTTCAGCCCATAACCGAGACGGGAGCGCTGGCTGTAGGAAGTCTTAATCATATCATCGATCAGAATATCATCGTGAACACCAATGCCAACGCGGACGGGTTCATCCCTATCACCACGGAGGAAGCCGCTGACGAGACTCCGGCCGCTTCCGGTTCTACTACAGCCGCGGCGTCCACGCGGCAGGCCAATGAGGACAGGAATCCCCTGGCGGCAGTGCTGACCGGCAACCGGCGGATGCCCGATGTATCCATTACCGGCGTTTCTGAAACCATCCTGCTGGATTCCTTCAACGACGGCACTTTGCTGCTGCTGGAGGGTGAGCATATCAGCGTCAGCAGACTCAGCACGGGAAGCATTCCGGAAGTTCTCATTGAGAGCAACCTCGCAGAGGAAAACAGCATCAAAGTGGGGGATATCATTAAAATCGTACCCTATGTGTCAAATGCCAGCGTCACAGCCGATTCCGCGGAGGTAAAGGTAAGCGGGATCTACGAATCCAACCAGGCGATGGATACGGCTTCCGCGGGCGGATTTGGCGGAGTTCAGGGGATGGATTTCCGGCAGCCCTACAACATGATCTATACGGATTACAAAACAGCGCTTGCGCTGAAGGATGCAGCCGCAGCAGCCTCCGGCACTGCGGGCACCGGGGGCACCGGGGGAGGGATCCTGGCCGGGATGCTGGGTGCCGGAGCCGGGATCGACTCGGTGGTATATTTTGTAGATGACCCGGTGAATATTGAAAAAGTGCAGCAGGAAGCTCAAAGTGTACAGGAAGTTGACTGGAACGTGTT
>DOHE01000128.1 GCA_003535395.1 Clostridiales bacterium
GGTCGGCCGCAGCGAGCGGGGCGAGCGCTTCGGCCGGCCGGGATGACCATCCGCGTCAACACCCTTCGGACCACCCCGGAGCAATTGCAAAAAAAACTGGCCGCAGAAGGTGTGTCTGCTGTTCCCGGAAGAAAAGCGGAGCATGCGCTTTACCTGGAGGAAACCGGGGATATCCAGAGGCTTGAAAGCTTTCAGGAGGGCTTGTTTTATGTGCAGGATGAGGCTTCCATGATCGCGGTATCCCGGCTTGCTCCGCAAAAGGGAGAAAATGTGCTTGATGTGTGCTCTGCACCGGGGGGCAAATCAACATATATGGCAGAATTGATGCAGAATTCCGGTGCAGTGGTTTCTTTGGACATCAGCGGGCGGAGGCTGGCGGAGCTGGATGAATCCAGCCGCCGGCTGGGGATCCGTATTATCCGCAAGGTGGTGCAGGATGCCCGGGATCTGTCATCATTGCGGGACTTTCAGGCAGACCGGGTACTTGTAGACGCACCCTGTTCCGGGCTGGGCGTGATCCGGCGAAAACCGGAAATCAAGTGGGCTGCCAGTCCGGAGGAGATCCCGGCCCTGTCCGGATTGCAGCAGCAGATCCTGTTTGCTTCCGCTGCCTGTGTCAAACCGGGAGGCATCCTGATGTACTGTACCTGTACCCTTTCTCAACCGGAAAATGAAGAAGTGACATCCGGATTTTTGCGGAGATCTCCTGCGTTTCGCCAGGTTGACAGCCAGAAGCTGTTCCCGGATGCAGACGGTACAGACGGATTTTACTTTGCCGTATTTAGAAGGGATGACGCACATGCCGGAGGGTAATGCCCATGCCCGATAAAAAGCATTTACTGGATGTTACACGGCAAGAGCTGGAATATGCCATGGCAGAAACCGGGAACAAGCCGTACCGGGCAGCCCAGATCCTTCAATGGGTGTTCAAAGGAGCGCGTTCGTACGATGAGATGACAAATATCCCGGCATCCCTTCGGACATGGATGGGACAGCAGTATCATTATCCGGGTATGGTGATCGGGAACAAATTGATATCAGACCTGGACGGCACAGTGAAATACCGTTTTGATCTTGCTGACGGGAACAAGGTGGAAAGTGTGCTGATGCGGTACAGACACGGAAACAGCATCTGTGTGTCCACCCAGGCGGGTTGTAAAATGGGCTGTGCTTTTTGCGCTTCCACCGGCATAGGGTTTTTAAGGACACTTACTCCGGGGGAGGTCGTGGAACAAGTGTTGGCAGTATCCGCAGAGGAAGGGGAAAGGGTTTCCCATGTGGTGTTCATGGGCATCGGCGAACCTTTGGAGAACCCGGAGACCACCATCCAGGCATTACGCATCATGAATGATCCCAATGGTTTGGGCATCGGGATGCGACATATTTCCGTATCGACCTGTGGGCTCATCCCGGGGATCCGGCGGCTGATGGAAGAAAAAATGCCGGTTACCCTGTCGATTTCCCTGCATGCGCCCAATGATGAGATCAGAAGCAGGTTGATGCCGATAAACAAAAAATATCCGATGAATGCGTTGCTTGCCGTTTGCCGGGAGTATGCGCAAACTACAGGACGCAGGGTCACATATGAGTATATCCTGCTTCAGGGCATCAATGATGCTCCCGGACAGGCCCTGGAACTGGCTTCCCTTTTGAAAAACACGGGAAGCCATATCAATCTGATCCCATACAACCCGGTTCCCGGCAGCCCTTTGACAGGGAGCCGGCGGGAAACGATGGAACGGTTTCATGGGATCCTGGAAAGCAAAAAAATCAGCGTTACCATGCGAAGGACACTGGGAACGGATATCCTGGCCGCCTGCGGTCAGCTAAGGAGACAGGGGATGTCTTGAAATGGAAGAGAGGCTGGTATATAATACCGGCGGTTGGATGCATATGATTGCAGATGGACAGGAGTGAGCGGATGCTGACGGGTATGGCAAGCGACAAGGGCATGTTGCGTCAGCGAAATGAAGACAGTTGTGCAATTTTGACCGGGGAGAAAGGCATCCCCGATGTTTTTGTGATTGCCGATGGGATGGGCGGACACAGTTCCGGTGAGACTGCAAGCAAATTGGCTGTCGATCACGTCATTGAATATATTCGAATGGATCCGTCAATATTTTCCAAGGGAGACGGACTGCCGGAGAGACTGGTCAGTATGATGCGAAATACCCACAGGCTTGTACTTGAATGCTCTCAAACCACGAATGCATGGAAGGGGATGGGGACCACCCTGACGGTTGCTGTTTTACTTGAGTCAGATCTTTATGTCGGGCATGTTGGGGACAGCCGCCTTTATATACTGGACAGCAGCGGATTTCGCAGGATCACTTCGGACCATTCATACACAGAAGAATTGATCCGTTCCGGAAAATTGACCCGGGAGCAGGCCCGCCATCATCCCAATAAAAACATGATCACCCGGGCCATTGGCGGCCTGGAGGATGAAGTTGAAGTGGACACCTTCGTTTGCAGCCTGGAAAATGGTTCCCATATGCTGCTTTGCACAGACGGACTTACCAATGAAGTGGATGAACGGACCATCCAGGAAATCATTCTGGCAGCCGCCACTCCTCAGGATGCTTGTGATCAGCTGGTCCACACAGCGAATCAGAACGGGGGCAGGGACAATATTACCGCGGTCATTTTGAGGTGCGATGATGATTGACAGGATACTGAACGGAAAATATAAACTGATCGCCAAGATCGGCGAAGGCGGGATGGCCAATGTTTATAAGGCCATTTCCATTCCTGACGGCATGTATGTAGCAGTCAAGATACTCAAACCCGAATACAGCAATGATAATGAATTCATCCGGAGGTTCAAGGCGGAGGCGAAAGCAGCTGCCAGCCTGGATCATCCAAATATCGTCGCCATCCGGGATGTCGGAATGGAAGAGGATATTCATTATATCGTTATGGAGTATGTCGAGGGGATCACTTTAAAGGAATATATCAGCAGAAAAGGAATCCTCCTTTGGAGCGAAGCTGCCGAAATCGCCATCCAGATCTGCTCTGCGCTGCAGGAAGCTCATGACCATGGCATTGTTCACCGGGACATAAAACCGCATAACATTCTATATACAGAGGAAAAAACAGCCAAAGTCACGGATTTCGGCATCGCCCGCGCAGCTTCTGTTGCGACCATCACCATGGCCGGAAGCACGATCGGTTCGGTTCATTATTTTTCACCGGAACAGGCCCGGGGAGGGTTTACCGACGAAAAATCCGATATCTATTCACTTGGCATCACCTTGTATGAAATGGTGACCGGACGGGTGCCCTTTGAAGGAGAAAACCTGGTTTCTGTGGCTTTGAAACACTTGCAGGCGGAGCCCATGGAACCTTCCAAGATGTTTGATTCCATACCCGCCTCCATGAATGATATCATTATGAAAGCTATCAAAAAGGATCCGCGGCTTCGCTATTCATCTGCCGGAGAAATGCTTTCGGATCTGAGACGTGTGATCGTCGAACCCCGGATCTCCTTCGTGAAGTTCATAAAACCCCAGGACCTGGGGGATACAGTGCGGTTGGATAATATACCGGCAGAAGGACCACAGACGGGAAACGGGGGGGCGGAATTGCTGGCAAAAAGCAAGGGAAACAAGCGAAAAAACAAGAAAATGAAAGACAGTACGATGATATGGATCATCGCCGTGGTTTGCATACTGATCATGCTGGGTGGAGCTGGAATCACTCTGGCAACCATTCTGGGAACCGGAAAGGACAGAGGGGAATCTTTCACACTTTCCAATTATGTCGGGATGAGTTATCAGGAGGTCATGGATGAGCTGGATGAAAAATACCAGGTCACGGCCAAGGTGATCTATAAATTTGATGAACGGTATGAAGACGGAAAAATCATCGCACAAAATCCTGCAGCTGGAAAAAAAATCCGCATGGGTGGTTTTACAGAGGTGGAACTTACTGTCAGCCAGGGGGAGCAGAGAGTCAAGATCCCCCAGTTGTCTTTTGCTGACTACCGGGACGGAGAAGCCCGCTTGACAGAACTGGGGCTGGTTCCAGTAATTTATGATGAATTCAATGCAACAGTCAGTCCGAATATGGTGACCCGCACCTATCCAGCGGCCAATAAAAGTGTCAAGGCGGGCGCACAGGTCATCCTTTACCGGAGTCGAGGGGCTGAGTCCAGGAGTATCCGGGTGCCCAACCTGATCGGAAAGACCCTGGACGAAGCAAAGCGGGAACTTGAAAAACTCAAGCTCAAGACGGGAGACATCCTCCCTTCAGACGGAGATAAGCAATATATAGAAGATCAGTTCCCTGCAGCCGGTGAAGAGGCATGGGAAAATTCAAAGGTAAATCTGTATTTGAAAAAGCTGCCCCAAGCTACCCCGGTACCGCAGATCCGGACGGACAGCCTGGTGATTGAGCTGGACGAGGATGAAAAGTATGATGAGAATGTGGATCTGAAGATCACGATTCTCTTTCCGGAAGTATCCGTCCCTTTGATCTACAAAGAGGAAACAGTTGCCAGATCCAAATTCCCGCTTACAACAGAAGTCAACTTTACAAACCGGGCGGGAACGGTGGTCACGGTGGAACTCGACGGCAAAAAGGTACTGCAGAGGGTTTACAATTGATCAATCATGAGCCGGCGATTCCGGGGATCATCCTGAAAGGAGTCGGGGGCTTTTATACGGTGCTGGCAGACCAGAAGATCCACACCTGCAAATCCAGGGGCATTTTCAGAAAAATGGGGATCATACCACTTCCCGGGGACAAAGTGGAGATCCAGCAGGGAAGAAATGGATCTTCAGAAGGAAGTATCGTTTCCATACTGGAAAGGAAAAACTGCCTGTCAAGGCCAGCGGTTGCAAATGTGGACAGGGTCGCACTGGTGCTTTGCCCCGGAGAACCGCCCTGGGACCTGCTTTATACAGACAGGATCCTTGCCTCGGCGTTAAGCCGGGGGATCGAAGCGCTCCTGATCATAAACAAAGTTGACCTGGATCAGGACAAGGCCTGTGAAAGCCTTAAAGATATATACGCCCGGGCCGGTTTTACAGTTTTTATGCATGGTCATTCCGGGGGAGAGCATTTCTTTGATCCTTGCAGACAGGAATGGGAAATGTTGTTGAAAGACAGGACTACGACACTGGCAGGACAATCCGGCGCAGGAAAATCCAGTTTGCTGAATCTGCTGGTTTCAGGGCTCCGGATGGAAACAGGAGTATTGAGCATGCGTTCCGGCAGGGGCAGGCATACAACCCGCCATGCCGAGCTCATTCCGCTTTCAGCCGGGGGCTTTATCGTGGATACTCCGGGTTTTAGCCAGTTGGATACAGAAGATATGAAGGCTCAGGATCTTGGATCCTGCTACCCGGAGATCCGGGCGCTTGCGGGATCCTGCAGATTTTATGGGTGTCTGCATGAAACCGAACCTGAATGCATCGTAAAGCAGGCCGTTGAGTCCGGATGGTTTGAGCGGGGAAGATATGAAAGATATCTGACCCAGCTGGACGATATCAAGGAAAGAACAAGAAATGCGGGGTATCGGAAATGAAGCTGAAAATTGCACCTTCCATTCTGTCCGCTGATTTTGCCAGCCTGGGGATACAACTGGTGAGGCTGGAAGAAGCGGGAGCCGACATGATCCATCTGGATATCATGGACGGGCATTTTGTTCCCAATATCACTATCGGACCCCCGGTGATCCGGGCGATACGCAAACACACC
>DOHE01000070.1 GCA_003535395.1 Clostridiales bacterium
TTCGGCATCTGTCTGGGCATGCAGATCGCAGTCATCGAATTCGCCCGGGATGTCTGCGGTCTGCAAGGCGCCCATTCCCGGGAGTTTGACCCTGACACTCCGCACCCGGTCATCGACCTGATGCCGGAACAGCTGGCGCTTCATAAGAAGGGAGGGACCATGCGGCTGGGCAGATACCCGTGCCGGATCGCCACAGGTTCCGCCATGGAGCGGGCATACGGTGAGTCCCTGATTTCAGAGCGCCACCGGCACCGGTATGAATTCAACAACGACTATCGGGAACGGATGGAAGCAGCCGGACTTACGATCAGCGGGGCCTCTCCGGACGGGGGGATCGTCGAAGCGGTTGAAATCAGTAAAAACAGCTTTTTCGTAGGGGTGCAATTCCATCCGGAATTCAAAAGCCGCCCCAACCGGCCCCATCCCCTGTTCCTGGAGTTTGTGAAGGCAGCGCTAAGGCATGCATCTCAACATACATAGCGCGGCGCGCGGGCATCGCCCGCGTGAGGGAGCAGGAAACCGCGCTTTCCTGCTCCCGATTGGGTTGTGGGCGTTAGCCTGCTTTGTTATATAATAAGGAAGGGCTATTGGAAATCATCCAATAGCCCTACGTCATTTCTGGAATTTTACTTCGGGCTGCTTACAGCAGCTGGATCCCGGCTTCTTTGCAGACCGCAGCGGTAGCCTCGTCCCAGATGGAGACCTGAACCTCTCCGATATGCGCCTTGCCCAGCAGCAGCATGCAGAATCGGGACTGGCCGATCCCTCCGCCGATGGAAAGCGGCAGCTCGTTTTTGAGCAGCGCCTGGTGGAAGGGAAGGCTTCTGCGATGGTCGCATCCGGCCTTGGTGAGCTGGCTGTCCAGGGACTTTTCGTCCACCCGGATGCCCATGGAGGAAACCTCAAAAGCCATATCCAGCAGATCGTTGTAGAACACGATATCCCCGTTGAGCTGCCAGTCATCGTAGTCCGGCGCCCGGCCATCATGCTTGATTCCGGACTTGAGTTTATCTCCGATCTGCATGACGAACAGGGTCGGGTGAGTTTTGGCATAAGCATTCTCCCGTTCCCTTGGAGTCAGGGAGGGGTACAGATCTTCCAGTTCCTGAGTGGTTACGAAGCTTACATCCCGGGACAAGGTAAGTTTGATGGCCGGGAATGCAGTTTTCAGCGTATCCAGGGTGTCGCACATGGCACCTGTGATGCGGGTCACGGTGTCCTTAAGTGTGTCCAGGGTCCGGGTTTCACGGGTGATCACCTTCTCCCAGTCCCACTGGTCTACGTAGATGGAATGCAGATTGTCCATGACTTCATCCCGGCGGATGGCGTTCATGTCTGTGTACAGACCTTCCCCGGGTTTAAAGCCGTATTTTCCAAGAGCCATCCTCTTCCACTTGGCCAGAGACTGGACGACCTGCGCATCGGACTTGGTTTCTGCGATATCAAAGGAGACCGGCCTCTCAACCCCGTTCAGGTCATCGTTCAAGCCGGTTTTCGGGTCTACGAAGAGCGGAGCGGAGACCCTTTTGATATTCAGTGCCTTTCCCAGATTTTCTTCAAAGGTCCTCTTGATCATGCCGATGGCGGTCTGCGTTTCATAAAGGCTCATCGCGGACCGGTACCCTTTGGGGATGGTTACGGTACTCATATGCTTTCCTCCTTTTCAAAAAAAGACGCTGGGGACAATTCCCTCAGCGCCTTTGCTAAATTGCTTATAACTTACCACGGTTTTTGGGGCATGTCAATACCTTTCTAAAAAATTTTTTAAACAAAAAATGAAGCCTGACAAAATTCAACTTGCAAATTCAAAAAGCCCCTTGTATAATGACATTATCCGGGGAATCCCAAGATGCCTGAAAACGCACAGTATAATAGTGTTTTGGAACAGAGCCCCGTAGAGAAAGTATGAAGCACGATCTGAAAAATGAAATTTTAACGAAAGAAGGTTGCAAAACATGAAAAAATACCCTTATCCCGGGAAACAGGGGCTTTACCATCCGGCCTTTGAGCATGATGCCTGCGGGATCGGTTTTGTGGCTGATATCCGGGGACGCAAGTCCCATACCATTATACGCCAGGCACTCACAGTTCTCAAGAAGATGAGTCACAGAGGAGGATGCGGCTGCGAGACCAATACGGGGGACGGCGCCGGGATCCTGATGCAGATCCCTCACAGCTTCCTTGCAAAGGTCTGCGCACCGCTTGGCATCCTGCTTCCGGAGCCTTCAGAATACGGGGCAGGAATGCTTTTCCTGCCGGAAGACACCAAAGCAGCAGACGAATGCATTCGACGCATGGAAGACATCATCGTGCGCGAAGGCCAGACGGTGCTGGGGTGGCGGAAGGTGGATACAGATGATTCCTCTCTGGGGAATACGGCAAAAAAATGCAAGCCGAAGGTGTGGCAGCTCTTTATCGGGAGAAGCCCCCAAATTTCGGCAGGACAGGATTTTGAGAGAAAGCTGTTTATTATCCGGAAGAAGGCGGAGAGGGAGATCCGGGAAGGAGCGGAAGGCTGTTCCTCCTTTTACATTTCCAGTCTTTCTTCACGGACCCTCGTATACAAGGGAATGCTAATGGCGGAGCAGGTGGAGGCTTTTTATCCCGATCTTCTGGATCCGGAGATCGAGACAGCGATCGCCCTGGTGCATTCCCGGTTCAGCACCAACACCTTCCCCAGCTGGGAAAGGGCCCATCCCAACCGGTATATCATCCATAACGGCGAAATCAACACCATCCGGGGAAACACCAACTGGATGCATGCGAGGCAGGCGCTTTTGAAATCCGAACAGTTCGGAGAGGATATATCCGATATTTTTCCGGTGGTGGACGAGAACGGCAGCGACTCCGCGATCTTTGACAACTGCCTGGAACTGCTGGTGATGGCCGGCCGTTCTTTGCCCCACGCGGTGATGATGATGATCCCCGAGCCCTGGTCCCACCATGAAAGCATGGATCCGGAGCTTAAGGCTTTTTATGAATTCCACAGCTGCCTGATGGAGCCCTGGGACGGCCCTGCCGCCATGGCTTTCACCGACGGGCTGCAGGTGGGAGCGGTACTGGACCGCAACGGGCTCCGTCCCTCCCGGTACTATGTAACGAAGGATGATCTGGTGGTGCTGGCCTCGGAGGTAGGGGTCCTGGACATCCCGCCGGAGCGGATCCTGAAAAAGGGCCGGCTGCAGCCGGGCCGGATGTTGCTGGTGGACACGCAGCAGGGCCGGATCATCGGGGACCGGGAGATCAAGCAGCAGATGGCATCCGCCCATCCGTACGGGCAGTGGCTGAAGCACAATCTGGTGAGTCTGGAGGAGGTTCCCGCGCCGGTCCAGGTACCGGGCACGGATCATGACACACTGCTAAAGCGCCAGCAAGCCTTTGGCTATACCTACGAAGAACTGCGTATGCTGCTTGCGCCCATGGCCACGGAGGCCATCGACCCCATCGGATCCATGGGAGTGGATACGCCTCTTGCAGTACTGTCCAACAAACCCCAGCTGCTGTTCAATTACTTCAAGCAGCTGTTTGCCCAGGT
>DOHE01000281.1 GCA_003535395.1 Clostridiales bacterium
GGTTCCAGTATGAGCTTTATGGAAAGCCAGGTGTTAGCATATAAAAGCCCGCTGTACGGCAGAAGAACGGCGCAATTTAAGGTTATGCCTTTTAATTTCATTGAATCCATGCCGTTCTTTGAAAATTTCAGCAAAGAGGAAAAAGCCACGCTTTACGGTTTTACGGGAGGAATACCCGAATACTTGAATAAAATCAATCCCACAAAGACTGTGCGCGAAAATATCATTGATCTGTTTCTCACCCCTTCGGGACACTTGTATGAGGAACCGTCCAATCTGTTAAAACAGGAGCTCCGGGAACCTGCCACATATAACGGCATGATTGAAGCGATTGCCGAGGGCGCGTCGCGCCTCAATGAAATTGCCACGAAATGTGGTATGGAAAGCAACAAGTGCGCCAAATACCTGAAATCGCTCATTTCATTGGGCATAGTGAAGAAAGAGATTCCTGTGACAGAAACCGTCTCTAAAAAAAGCATTTATCTTTTGGACGATATGATGTTCCGTTTTTGGTATCGTTTTGTCTTTCCGAATATGAGCGGTATCGTATCAGGCTTAGGGGAAGCAATTTATGATTTTGATATTAACGACAACCTTTCCGCATACATGGGATTGATTTTTGAAGAAATATGCAAGCAGTATCTGCTGAACGAAGCAAAGCGGAACGCGCTGCCGTTCTTTGTTGGAAAAATCGGCAGATGGTGGGGTAATAATCCAAAGGAAAAACGGCAGGAGGAAATTGACATCCTGACTTTTCGTAAAGAAAGCGCCTTGTTCTGTGAGTGCAAATGGACAAACGCACCTATGGATATTGATGTGTTGAATGACCTTAAAGCCCAAAGTGAATTGTTCCCATATATGCACAAATGGTTTTGGCTGTTTGCCAAAACAGGCTTCACGGACAGACTTATTCACGAAGCGAACAATCTCAGCAACGTGCGGCTTGTGCGGTTTGATGAAATGATTTAAGACACATCAGCGGCAAGTCGAAAGGCTTGCCCGGAAAGTACTTTTTGCATTTTGAACCCTTCATTTTTCATCAGTTCATGCAAAAGGTACTTTCTGCAACAGAATCAACTTATAAGTTTTCAGACAATCGTTGATTTTTCGTGTTGACGCATTGATATTTCGTGTTGTCCTGAAGCCGTAGACAGGGTAGAATCCGAATGAAAGCACGACTATTCAATCGCCTGCCCAGGCAAAGCCCGCTGGAGCAGGGAAACAAGGAGGCAACTGCATGACAAAACGAGAAATCGTCAAAGCCGCCATCCGTCACGAGGAAACCGGGGTCATTCCGTTCCACATCAACCTGGCGGGAGATGCCATTCAAAAATACCTGGACACTCTGTACAAACAGTATGCGATGCCGGGATTCCGGAAACTGGTGGACAAGGGGATCCTCAATAAAACGGAGGCGCTGCACCTGTCCATGGGCAGCCAGCTTTTTACCTTGGGCTGTCCCTGGTGGAACTGGTACGATGTACCCCCATCCTATTCCAGGGATTTCGATGCGCCGGATTTTCTGCCCAAGACGGTAGGTCGCGGCAGTTACGAACAGCTGGTGGAAAAAGTGAAGATCATCAGTGACCTGACCGGGTCCTATCAATTGGTCATGATTTATGGGAGTCATTTTGAAAAGGCAAATTTCGCCCGGGGGATCGAGAATTTTCTGGCGGATCTGGCGGGGGAGAAGGAGTATGCACGGCGGCTGCTGAATTTTATTATCCATAAGAATATGGTCATGCTTGAGAATATCGTGGCCATCCCGGAGATCGACGGGATCCTGCTGGGTAGTGACTGGGGGTCGCAGCAGGCACTGCTCATGGACCCGGCTACCTGGCACGAACTCATCGAGCCGGGAGAAAAGGCGGAATACGATCTGCTTAAATCGGAAGGCAAGGATGTGTGGATCCATTCCTGCGGGAACATCGAGACCATCCTGCCGGATCTGGTGCGTATGGGGGTGGACGTACTCAATCCCCTGCAGCCGGAATGCATGGATATCTATAAGATCAAGGCAAAATACGGAAAAGATCTGACCTTCTGGGGCGGGATCAGCACGCAGCAGACCCTGCCCTATGGCACTCCGGCTCAGGTGAGGGATGAGGCAGCGAAGGTAATCCAGTCTCTGAGTAAGGGGGGTGGATATATCACGGCCCCGGCTCAGGGGATCCAGGCAGATGTTCCCCTGGAGAATATCCTTGCCCTCATCGATACTGCCCGCGAATTTGCCGGTATCGGCCGCTCATAAGCCGTACAGGTCAGAAGGGGTCTATATGGATTACCGGGGCTTATGTCTTGTCATTTGCTCATAAGGTACCCCTTCATCCCTGGTGAGGTTGATCATTGATCCGTATCTCTTTCTATATTTTTCACTATTCTCATTCATGCCGGCCAGATGATGATTCTGTGCCGGATTATTTTGTCTGTCAAATAACATCGAACATTTTGAACCTGTCAATAGTTTTGAATAAAAAACTATTGACAGTCGAATGACTACTAGTGTAGAATCTAAACCATAATTGATGCGGAAAGGTTCATACAATGAAACCGAGCCCGGGAATCTCTACTGCTGAATGGAAAGTAATGAACATCCTGTGGGACAGGGGAATCGCGACGTTTCCTCAAATCAGGCAGGCGCTCAGTGAATCAGCATGGTCTGATAAAACAATAGCAACACTGCTTTTCAGACTGGTCAAAAAAGGGGCTGTGAGGAAACAGGGAACACGGAAAGAATATACATATCTTCCTGCCGTTACTATTGAAGAAGCGCGCAATAAAGAATTTGAGAAGTTTCTGGAAAAAGTGCATGCAGGATCTCTTGCATCCCTGATAATAAGTTGTGC
>DOHE01000206.1 GCA_003535395.1 Clostridiales bacterium
CTGCTCCATTCAACAACAAGATATCTCGACTTTTGACTCTATCCACCTGAAAATCCGTAATATATCATAACATCTCTCAGGCACTTAACCTCCCCGCATTCTGCGGCGCACCGGGATTGGCTGCCTGGCTCCCTGGCGATTACAGGGATCGGACTTTCACCGGATAGCGTGCTGCGGCTTGCTGGACACACATTACAGTGGAATCAAAGTTTTGGGTTAAATTCTCAGGTTCCATCCTGATGCCGCATTCAGAACAGCGCCTGTTTGACGACGGGAAATATCCTTTCCGCCATACGCATAAAACCAAGATCATTGGGGTGACAAGTATCCACTGTACAGGCGTCTCTGTCCGTTTCTCCAAAGAGTTCCTGTCCATTAATCAGGGAAACATGCCTATCACCCGCGTTGAGCGCATTTCGATATGTGACACGTATGACTTCGCGCCTTGCCGCCGCTGCACACGGGTCGTCATCAAAATCAGGTCTTGAAATGATGATCACAGGAAGGGATGGATGTGCTTTCCGGATAATATTAAAAAAAGGCTCATGTGTTTTATTAAGAAATTCCGCGTCGGGCGCATTGTGGTCATAATCCATGATAAAAGCGCTCATAGCTAGAGAAGAGATCAGTTCAGCCACTTCAGGCTCCCCTCTGGCACCCCCGCCGAATCCAAGATTGACCATGCCTGCATCAANNCAGTGTGTGTATAGGCATTTCCCGGGCGTGAAGCGTTCGCGCCTGTCGTGATGGAAGAACCATAGAACACAATCGGCAATGGTACAGTAAATGGGGATGGTTCCTCCGTTATTGCTTTTTCATCTAAACCGATCTTCATGTTTTTAATTCCATTGCCTAAAGGGAAATTGATAATCCACTCATGATCTTCCGCATTCGGATTTTCGATAACACAGTGGCAAACGGCACTGGACAGCTCCGGAACGGCAATTTTTACAAATCTTCGTTGTCCTTTTGTACCTCTGTAAAAATCGAATCCGGAAGTCCCTCCCCTGGGCATCAGTACTAAATCTCTGGTTTCTGTCAGTACCGCCTCAAAAAGAATTTTTCTGGAATTTGTTCTAAATCTCAGCATACCTCCCGCTGTGTGTGTACTCAGATACTTCAAGCCATCACAGAATGCGGAAACTCTCGATTCCGGGATGCGCACGAACCGCTTTTCTTCCGTAAGCCAAGGAAATCCGCCTATTTCAAATGGTTTACTGAATACATCATAGTAGATCATCGTTTCACATCCTTTTTTAGTATTCCCCGTTCCCTGCTTTACAGTGTAAATCCTGTTCATTTCCTGTTCAGCAGGGCACGCATGATTTTATCAATGGGAACCTTTTCAGAGAATGCTTCTATATACTCCGTCGTCTGCCTGTTCAAGCCCGACTGATTCATAATACGGATGTTTTCTTCCACCTGTCGGGGGGTTTCCGCTCCCAAAACCAAGCTTGTCACTCCCGGTAAATCCCGTATGTATGCCACCGCGAGCCGCGCAATGCTCAAACCGGCATCCTGTGCCAGCCGGTTGAGTTGTTTAAGCAGGATGGCGGTAAAATCCAGTTGAGGGGGAAGCGTGGCCGGATCTAGAAAAAAAAGACCCTGCAGGAATACACTTCGAACAAAGACCAGGCACCCCGCCTCCTGCAGCCTGTCCAGTATGCCGCTGCGCAGCATCCGCAAGTCGAATAAATTCATCGGCAGCTGCACTGTTTGATACACCCCGTGACGCAGCATTTCTTCGACTTCTGTGACTGTATATACAGATACACCCGCCCTGCCGATCAGGTTTTCACCTTTCAGCTTTATCAAGGTGTCTGATACCGCAGAGCCATACCGGGTCATGTCTTCTACCCGGTGCAGCATGAAAACCGGAATTTTCTGAAGACCCAGCTTCCGCAGTGAAGCTTCGGCGGCTGACCGGATTTGCCTTTCAATCCCCTGGCGGCTGGTGTCTTCAGAAGCCTCCACCATGAACTTGGTTGTAATGAATGGATATTGTCCCGCCGGTACCCTGGCTGTAAAATAGGCGCCCAGTATTTCTTCAGAATCACCATAAGCACTAGCCGTATCAAAGGATACCACACCCCCCCCGACGGCCGTGTCCAAGATTTCAACAGCCTTCTTCCGGGTCGGTTTTCCGCCCTGGTTGGCGATCCCGTACTCCAACCCCAACTGTGCCGTCCCGAGTGTCATTTGTGATAAAGATCCTCCGTCAACTGTCCTTAACTTCATCCTGATCCCTTCCTTGTAACGCTCTTCTGGATATCATCATGCCTATGCTTATGCCCTGCTGCGATTTTGGCTAATAGCCGACCAATTCCTGGCAATCAAACTCCCGAGCTGTCATTTCACTCACATACACCGTCGTTGGCATCATCTGGAGTATGGAGGACGGCACCTTCATGGTTACCGGGCCATACAGAACCAGCCGCGAAATCATCCNNCGTCCGTACCACGTCTACTGGACCAATCGTAGCAGCCTTCGGGGGAACACTTGCAATATCCCCGCTGCAGCCAAACACCCCGTGCAGCGAATTCTGAGCGATGGTCAGCGGGTGCAGAGTAACAATGCGGGCATCCATCTTCAGGAATTCTTCCAGGCTGTCACAGGCAAACTCAGGGGTATCGGGTTCTACAAAAGCAATATGTCCCGTCCAGCCCGGTCCACTGTAACAGATATCCGCACCGCCATTGCCACATTCGGCAATCAGCCGGCTGTAGTCCCTGATATTCTCTGTGGTGGGAGCTTGGCAGTGTTCCCGCGGCATTCGCAGTGCAGAATCTATTTCCCCATAAAAATAT
>DOHE01000324.1 GCA_003535395.1 Clostridiales bacterium
GCTGAATGGTTTGGTCACATAATCATCCGCTCCCAGCTCCAGACCCATCACCTTGTCCGATTCGTCCTCCCGCGCCGTCAGCATGATCACAGGAACACTGCTTTCCTGGCGGATCCGCCTTAAAACCTCAAATCCATCCATCCCGGGCAGCATGATATCCAGCAGTACCAGATCCGGGGCCTCTTCCAGGGCCTTTTTCAGGCCGTTTTCACCGTCAAAGGCTTCCATGGATTCGAAACCTTCCTTGCGGAGGTTAAAGGTCAGGATCTCGACAATATTCTTCTCGTCATCCACTACCAGGATCCTTTTTGCCATCCATTTCCCCCCGTTCACCGCTTTATGGCTCCGATTGTATCACAATGGTGCATAAATTCAAAGCCAGGCATGCATGATAATAAATGGAAACAAAGGAGGAGATCTGAATGTCCAAGACGATCGCAGCGGTATTTTCACAGCGGGAGGATGCGGAAAAGGCATCCCTTGCACTCAAGGAAGAGGGATTTGAACTGCGCCACCTGTCCATCGTGGCGAAACAACCGGAAAAACCTGCCGCTGAGCAAAAAGACAGAGAAGACGATGAAGACGATGAAGGCGATGAAGGCGAACCGATCCGGGATAATATTTCCGACGGCATTGTCACCGGAGGCATCCTGGGTGGTTTGGCCGGTCTGCTCATCGGCGCAGGAAGCCTTGCCATTCCAGGTCTCGGGATCATCGCGGCCGCAGGACCTGTCGCCGGATTGCTCTCCGGCGTAGTGACAGGCGGGGTGGTGGGAGGTTTGGTGGATCTGGGAATTCCCGAGGATAGCAGCAAAAAATATGAGAAGGAGATACGAGAAGGCCGCATTCTCATGAGTTTAAGCACCAGCTATGAAAAAGTGGAAGAAGCAGTGAAAATCATTAAAGAAAACGGTGCAATCAAGGTAGATGTGTATTGAGCCCTCTGGAACCCCCTGAAACCTCTGGAACGGCTATTGACAATCTGAGAGCAATCCATATAATGTTTGCCTTTACTTTTCTGCGCTGCTATGATAAAATTTCGTTATACTTTAATAATAAAGCGGCTCATAAGACGCAGAATGGATGAATGATATGGCAGAGGCAACCAAAGGGAATCTGAATATACTGAAACTTCGCAAAAATGTGGAAAGATGCCTGGGACAGCACGTACAGCTCAAAGCAAACAGAGGACGCAAAAAAGCCGTCATATGGGAAGGAATCCTGGAAAACACTTATGCATGCATCTTTACAGTCCGCCTGGCTTCGACCGTGGAGAGTCCGGAAGAACGTCGGGCCACGTTCAGTTATACGGATCTTTTGATGAAGACCATTGAATTTTCTGTCGTCATCGGAAATAAGCGTTATCATTTATCATAAACCGTCTCCTTCCGCAATATAAATACATTGACCAAGATTGTATTGCGGAGAGTGATGGCGATGTCTGTTGAAACGACCTGTGCAAGAGTGGAAAGTGCCCGTATTGCAGTTGCCGCGACCCAACGGAATTTAATGGAGCACGATCTGATCGTTCCGGATGTGAAACCGGATATGGGACGCATTCTCCATGTAGATGCGTGCCCCCGGATCACCCATGTGGAAACCTCGGCGGGAATGGTCACCGCCGGTGGTATTATCGAATACAACGTCATTTACCGGGGCGAAAAACCGGAAGATGGCAAAGTGACCCGCTTTACTTCCACCCCGGCCTTCACCTTCAGTTATGAAAATCCGGAGATCCTGCCTGACCTGCTTTGCTCGGTAGCCTGTGAAACGGAACATTTGGAAGCGGATTTAAAAAACGGGCGCAAACTGAGCATCAGCCTGATCGTATCCGCCAACATCCGTCTTTCCCGGTCAACTGCTCTGGAAATCCCCGTGGATGTCACCGGCCTGGAGGAAATTCAGACCCTCACCGGTTCGCTGACCGGAAATTCCTGTTTTGCCGTGCTGCAAAACAAAGCGGATATTCAGGGGCAAGTCCCTGTCCCCAACGGGAAGCCTGCAGCCCGGGACCTTTTATACCACCGGGCCCGAATCAAAAACTGCCAGTGTGATGAAACAGTTGAAGGCGTAGTAATGAACGGGGTGCTGGATCTGGTCGTTTTCTATGTGTCCGACGATGAAGACAGCAGCTTTCAGGTTTTTGAAAGCGAGATCTCCTTCAGTGCCACGGCCGGGGATCCCGCCCGCATCGAGAAAGCGTTATGGTTTGTCTCATCTGTGCAGTTGGAACAAGTTTCCTGCAGCATTGGCGAAGATTCGGACGGAGATACCCGGATGATCCAGGTGGAAGCCTCCGCTTTCTTTGAAGTCGAAGGCTATGCCCAGCGCACACTGGTATACCTGGAAGACGCCTATTCCTTAAGCAGCCCCATACAAGTGAAAAAGGAGCAGGCACCCCTTGAGATGCTGCACCATACCGGCCATTTTCAGATTTCAGGAAGGGACCTGTTGTCTCCGGGCAAAGATATGCCGGAAATATCGGAAGTGCTTCATGCCTGGTGCATCCCCATGATCACTTCTTCAGAAATCACTGACGGCAGACTCTCCCTGGAAGGCTATTTTGAGGTGGTCACCGTCTAGTCCCCCGCCACCCCTCCGGCAGACCCGGAAGATAATCCGCTTCGTTCTCCCCGTCTGGAATTTTTTCCACAGCAGGTGCCTTTTAAAAATGCCATGGAAATCAAAGGGATCACGGCTGCCATGAAACCGATCTTGTGGGTGGACACGGCAAATTGCAGCTACAGCATGATCTCCCCCACGGAGATCGATGTGCGGGTCTCTGCCATGTTCCGTGTCG
>DOHE01000133.1 GCA_003535395.1 Clostridiales bacterium
ACGAGGATGAAGCGATGGTAAAATGGAAAGGCGATCCTACCATTCCATTATGGAAGCGTGTTGTGGTGGACAGATACAGCATCCTGTACGCCTTTTTCCTGCTCATGGGCCTGTTCATCCTGACCCGCCTGATCGATCTGCAGGTGATCCATGGCACGGACAATGAACAGCTTGCCAACCGGAAGATGCTCAGCATCTCCCGGGGTATTGCTCCCCGGGGAGGCATTTATGACCGGAACGGGATCCCCATCGCCACCGTCCGTACTGCCTACCGGGTCCGTATATCCAAGTCGCGCAGCAGCGCAGCGGAGCGGCAGGCTGCCTTCCTGACCCTGGTGAACATCCTGGAGGATAATGGCGAGAGTTACAGGAAGGAGCTTTCCCGCTATCTCACCCTTGAGCCCCTGGAATTCGGTCAGGAGCTAAGGGACGACCCGGCCGCTCTGGAAAAGTGGAAAAGGGATATGCTTGGAAAATCCGATACGGAAGGACTCCTGGCTTCACCGGCCTCCGCCTTGCAGTGGTTGAGGGACAAAAAATTCAATATCGCCTCCTTTTATACAGACCAGGAAGCATACCGAATCATGACGGTGATGTACGATATCCTCATCAACGGTTATGTATACATCAACCCCTTTGCATCCGATATCAGCCGGGATTCGGTGGGCAGACTGGAAGAGGCCCGGATGAGCCTCCCCGGCATCACGGTGGAGGAAACGCCGGTGCGCCGGTATGTGGATGCGGATGCAGCTGCCCATATCATCGGATATATGGGTCCTGTGGATGCTCAGGAGTATGTCCGGCTTAGGGAAAAAGGATACAGCTGGAATGACTGGCTGGGAAAAGACGGAATTGAATATGTGGCAGAGAAATGGCTCAAAGGCACCGACGGGCTGCGCAACCTGGAAGCGGAAGCCAGCGGCGATATGGATACGGGACTTCAGCAGGCTGTTCCCGGATATGATGTTACCCTGACCATCGATATGCGATTGCAAAAAGCTGCAGACAAAGCACTGAAAGACCAGATCGGGCTAATCCGGGGGATGACCAGTGACCCGGCCAATCTGCTGGATGCATTTGCCGGCGCCGTGGTCGTATTGGATGTAAAAACCGGGGATGTCCTGGCGATGGCCAGTTACCCGGATTTTAACCCGGCAGTATATCTGGACAGGGACGATCCCCTTTCCCTTAAAAAAATCCAGGACTGGAACCAGGACTGGGAGAATGCGCCCCTGCTCAACCGTGCGATTTCCGGGATGTACGCCCCCGGGTCGACCTTCAAACCCCTGACTGCTATTGCGGCTATCGATGCAGGGGTGTTGAATCCGAATCAGATATATTTTGACCCGGGAGTCATCGTGATCGACGGGAAGGAATTTGAAAATGTCAACAGATACGGGTACGGGAATATCAATCTGGAGATGGCCATCGCCCATTCCAGCAACTGTTACTTTCATTTTTTTGGCATGCGCACCGGGATCGAAGCCATCGACAGGATGGCAGAGCTGTTCGGGCTGGGGGAAAGGACCGGAATTGAACTGCCGGGCGAAATTTCCGGGGTCCGGGCCAATCCCACTACCAAGAAACAGATCTGGGACGACATCTGGCGGCCGGCAGATACGGCCCAGACCGCCATCGGTCAGTTTTCCCAGGCGTTTAGTCCCATCCAGCTGGCTTCCTATGCGGCCACCATCGCCAACGACGGAGTTCGGTGTCCTCCCCGGATCATTAAAGATGTGGTGCGGCCGGGCGGAGAAAAGCCGCCGGACTATGTCCATGTCCAGGAACCAGTGCAGACGGGAGTCTCCGCATACGCCCTCGAACAGGTGCGCAAGGGGATGCTTACAGCCTGCTATATGCCCTACTCGTATACTGAAATCACGTTTACCCCCCTGCCGGTGAAAGTAGCGACCAAGACCGGAACTGCTGAGACCGGAGAGGCAAACCACTCCTCCAATGCCGTGTTTATTGGCATTGCACCGGCAGATAAGCCGGAGATCGCAATAGCAGTCGTGATCCAGCGGGGGGTTTGGGGGGCATACTGCGCCCCGGTGGCCGCGGCTGTGATCAAAGAGTATGTCAGCCGGAAGGTGGAAACGGCCGGTTCCCGTCCCACAGTGCAGGACACATCAGTTTTTATACCGTGAACCGGACACACCTTTGTCTTGCAGAATTCACGAAGTAGTGTAAAATAGGAATATGTTACCGCGGGGAGGGAAATGTGTGTCAAGGGATAGCGTCGTATTCAAGGGAACGGCCACGGGGCTTGTATTGGAGCTGGACCCGGCGGCGGATATCGATGATATCCTTGTGACCATGGAGCAGAAAATGCTGGCCGCTGCCCGTTTTTTCAAAGGAGCCATACTGGATGTGGCATACCGGGGCCGTGAACTGACGCCGGAACAGGAAGCTTTAGTGCTGGACCTGCTGCACCGCAAAAGCGGAGCCAGGATCCGAAAGCTTACCCGGGAACAGGAGCTTCCCCCCGCTTCTATAATTTCACAGAAGGATCCGCAATCTGCACAGAGGGACCTGCGACCCGCACATAACGATGTGCCTTCCAAACCGCCGCAGCAGCTGAAAAATCAGCCTGTGCAGGAGCAGATGCTTCTGGATCCACCGGAAAAAGAGGAAATCACCCGTTTTCACAAGGGGACCCTCCGCTCCGGGCAAAGGATCAGCTCCCCCGGTCATGTGGTGGTGCTGGGGGATGTGAACCCGGGAGCCGAAATCGTGGCAGCCGGAAACATCCTGGTCATGGGAGTCATTCGGGGACTGGTGCATGCGGGTTCTGAAGGCAACCGGGATGCAGTGGTCACAGCGATCCGCTTAAAGCCGATGCAGCTTCGCATCGCGGATATCATCACCCGCCCTCCGGAAAATCTGGAAAACGACTTTTTTACGGCCTATGAGACCGCCCGGGTGAAGAATGAGACCATCGTCATTGAAGAAACCGGAAAATGATTTCAGATAATGATAAAACAGAACCTATGACATGGATACAGTGTATGAAAAGTTTGAAGGGATCAAGGGGGAAACAGGAACATGGGTGAAATCATCGTAATCACATCCGGCAAAGGAGGTGTGGGCAAGACCACCAGCACCGCCAACATCGGAGCCGGGCTTTCCAATCTGGGGAAGAAAGTGGTGCTCATCGACACGGATATCGGTCTTCGGAACCTGGATGTAGTTCTGGGCCTTGAAAACCGCATCGTATATGACCTGGTTGATGTGGTGGAAAAGAAATGCCGTGTGAAGCAGGCACTCATCAAAGACAAGCGGTTTGAAAACCTGTTCCTGATCCCTGCAGCCCAGACGCGGGACAAGAGCGCCGTCAGTCCTTCCCAGATGATCGAGCTTTGCGATGAACTCCGGAAGGATTTTGATTTTGTAGTCATCGACTGCCCTGCCGGTATTGAGCAGGGATTTAAAAATGCCATCGCCGGTGCAGACCGGGCGATCGTGGTCACCACGCCGGAAGTATCTGCCGTCCGGGATGCGGACCGGATCATCGGTCTGCTGGAATCCCATGGCATCAAAGATCCCGTACTTCTTATCAACCGCATCCGTATCGATATGGTCAAGCGGGGAGACATGATGAACATCGACGACATCCTGGAGATCCTGGCAGTGAAACATATCGGGGTGGTACCGGATGATGAGAAGATCATTGAGTCCACCAACCGGGGGGAACCGGTGATCGCGGACAGCAAGTCCATGGCGGGACAAGCTTACCGGAATATCACCCGGCGGATTGCCTTCCCCGATGAGAACATCCCGTTTTTAGACCTGGAGCCCGCAGGAGGACTGAGGGGCCTGTTTAAAAAAGTGTTTGGCGATAAAAAGGTTTAAGGAGGTGGAGATATGCTGGATGTGATCATGAATTTTTTCAGAAAGCCCAAGGTGGCATCAAAAGATATCGCTGCCAACCGGTTGAAGGTTTGTATTATCCATGATAAAACCGACGGGTCTCCGGAGATCCTCGAGATGATCCGGAATGAGATCATTAAAATAATCGACAATTACGTAGAATTTGACCGGGATGCACTGGAAGTCAACATCACCCATGCCGATGCAGCTGACGGAAAAACGGTTTCCAGCGCACTGGTGGCCAATATCCCCATCAAGCGGGTCAAAAGGATCGGGAAATGAACATTGCTTTGATTGCCCAGGATCACCGCAAGGAACTCATGGCCGAGTTCTGTATTGCATACTCGGGTATCCTTGGACAGCATAAGCTGTATGCCACCGGTACTACCGGAGCCATCGTTCGGGATGCCGCCGGACTGAATGTGGAACGGTTTGCCCCCGGCCTGCTGGGATTTCAGCAGATCATTGCAAAAGCAGCCTACAATGAACTGGACATGGTGCTGTTTTTTCGGGACGGGACTTTAGGACCGGACCATTCGAAAGATACAGAACAGCTTTTCCGCACCTGCGATTCCAACCTGATCCCCTACGCTACCAGCATAGCGACCGCAGAACTCCTCATTAAAGGGCTGGAGCGGGGCGATCTCGACTGGCGTCTGCTGGTTTGACGGATTCGGTTTGCCTCATGAAACGAATATTTCCTGAATATAATCTCCTTGGAAATCTTTTGCTGCATGGGGTGACAGGCACTGAGATTCTCAGGCAAACGGTCCTTCTACGGAGCCGTTTTGTTTACGGCGATCCATGTTTCCATATTACTGAGCCTTGTGTTCTATGCAAGACGGGAAGGGCTGCAAAGGCCCGTGCCGGTGAGCGTGATCATCGGCCTGGCTGACCCGGGCGCACAGACATGGCCGGCGCAACCCTCACCGGCCTCACCGGCCTCACCGGCGCAGCCCTCGCCGGCGCAACCCTCACCGGCCTCACCGGCGCAACCCTCTCCGGCGCCGCCGGCCAGGAAATCCTATACTGTCTATTTACTGCAGGCATTATCCATAGCCTTGCTGGCCCTTGGGATCCATGAAGCCGGACACCTGGCAGGATCCCGGCTGCTTCGGCAGCCCATAGGCGATTTTCACCTGGCCCCATTTGGAATTGCGGCGCGGCTTCCTGAAACGCACCGTCCGGGCCGCACAAAAAGATGTCTGGTGATTGCCGCCGGACCCCTGGCCAATCTGCTGGCCTTTGGGATCTTTGCGTGGATGGACCGGTTCGGGACTGCTTTTCAGGTCATGGCAGTTTCAAACCTTCTCATGGCAGCCTTTAATTTGCTTCCGGCCTTGCCGATGGACGGCGGCTGGCTCATTTATCATCTGCTGGAAACCATGATAGACGAAATGGCCGCGATACGCGGCATGCTGGGGCTCACCGCCGTCACCGGGCTGTTTTTGACCGGCGCCGGGATTTTTCAGGTTCTGGTCAGCCGGGGCAACGCAAGCCTGCTCTTGGCCGGCGGATTCATACTGTATACGGCCTGGAAGGAAGCACCCCAGGTGCGGATCATGCGCACGGCCCGGCTGCTGATGCGAAATATGGACGGCAAAGGCCCGCCGGTGCCGGGGAGGGCGACCCTGACCGTGGCGCCTTCCTGCAGCAGGCCTGCAGACATTTTCCGGTTTTTCAGTCAAAACCGGTGCAATCTGGTGCTTGTGCTGGATGAAACCCGGGAGATGAAGCCGATGGGGTTATTGAGTGAAACCCGGCTGGGAAGGATTGCCCTGTCCGGGAACAGACAGGAAACCCTGGGACAAATACTGACAGACGAGAACAGACAAAGAGACGGATGGATGTGATACAATGGATCGTGATCACAAAGCGGCGGATCAAACGGGAAATCGGAAGGAGGCGGCGGGGATGGCAGCGAGCAGGAAAAGGAAGAAAAGGAAGTCAAGGAAATCGGGTGCCGGCAGAGGACTGAGGTGGCTGGTGTTGTTGCTGGCAATGGCGGCCCTGTTGCTGTCGCTTCGGACACTTGGAGTATTCCGGACCTGGCCGGGGAGACCGTCCGGCGGGACACAGCCGGCAAGTACGGCAACGGCTGCAACCACAACGGCCCATTCATCCAATTCCAGCCAGAGCACATCCCAACCGACCCTTCCCGATGAATCCCGGCCGGCCGCTTCACCACGGGTCCCCGGGGGNNGACCCCACAGCCCTGATGAAACTGGATAATAAACTGCTGTCCTGGTGGATCCGACTCAACGGCGAGCACAAAACCCCGGAGGTGCCCCCGGACATTCAGGACATCCTGAGGGGCAGCCAAGGGTTTTATGTGGGCGATACCGGGATTTCCAGGGTGTATCTTACCTTTGACGAAGGGTACGAAAACGGGTATACCGGCAAGATCCTGGACGTGCTTCGGGACAACGAAGTCAAGGCCATGTTTTTCATCACCTCCGGATATCTGAAGAATTCTCCTGACCTGGTGCAGCGCATGGTGCAGGAGGGCCACGAAGTCGGGAATCACAGCGTGAGCCACTTAAGCATGCCCTCCCTGACTGACCCGGCGAAATTTACCAGTGAGATCGAAGGCCTGACCCGGGATTTCAAAGAAAAGTTTGGCAGCGACATGCTGTATTTCCGCCCTCCCATGGGGGAATACAGTGTGCGCAGTCTTGCGGCGACCTGGCAGCTGGGTTACAAAACGGTGTTTTGGAGCTTTGCCTATGACGACTGGTATGTGGACCGGCAGCGGGGTGCGGACTACGCCTATGACATCTGCATGCGAAACATCCACAAGGGCGCCATATACCTGCTGCATGCTGTTTCCAAGGATAATGCAGACGCTCTGGACCGGATCATCAAAGGGATCCGGGCCCAGGGATACGAAATCGGGGATCCGCGCGAAATCGGAAACCGGCCGGCAACCGGGAACTAATGACGGCCGGATCCGCAGCACGAATCTTGATGCCGGGGTTTACATTGTTTCCGGCTATATAGTAAAATGATAAAAAAATGCAGCAAAAAAGGAGTCGTGTACGAATGAGCCTTCAGGACCTGGTTTCAGTATCGAATTTCTACGGAAAGGATCCGAAGTTTGTATTGGCAGGCGGCGGGAACACCTCCTGGAAAACAGCTGAAACCCTCTATATCAAGGGATCCGGCACTACACTGGCCACGATTGCAGCAGATGGATTTGTCAAAATGAACCGAAAGGCGCTGGCAGCCATGTGGGGAAAGGATTATCCGGCCGAGGAAAAGCAGCGCGAAGCCCGGGTCCTGGAAGACCTCATGAGTGCACGGGAAAGCACGGAACAGACCAAACGGCCTTCCGTGGAAACCTCCCTTCACGACCTGTTTCCCCAGGCTTTCGTGGTACATACCCATCCGGCTTTGATCAATGGGATCACATGCAGCCGGCAGGGAGAGAACACGATTCAGGAACTGTTTGACACCGAAGCAGTGTGGGTGGAAGAGACCCAGCCGGGCTATGTACTGGCAGCCAAAGTGCGCCATGCTCTGGACCAGTATGAAAGGATCCATGGCAAGCCGGCAGAGATGCTTTTTCTGCAAAATCATGGCCTGTTTCTGGCGTCAGATACCGTGGAGGGCATTCATGCCCTCACTGCGAGGGTGACGGGCTGCATCAGTGCCAGAATGAACATTTTTCCTGACAATTCTCCGGTGACTTTTGACCGGGACCGGGCAGTCCGGCTGGCCCCGGCCATCCGGATGCTGCTCATGCCGGAGGAAGGGTCTTCCATCGTTACCTTCCATACCCATGCAGATATCATGGCCCTGGTGAAGGATGAAGCTTCTTTCGCACCGGTGGCACAGCCGTATTCCCCGGACCATATCGTATACTGCCGGCATCAGCCCCTGTTTCTGGCAGCCTGCGGGGATCCGGAAGAGCAGTACGCGCTGCTTCAGGACAAGCTTTCTGCCTATCGGGAAGCCAACGGTTTTGACCCAAAAATCATCGCGGTGCAGGGTTTGGGGATCTTTGCCTGGGGCCGGACCAAGAAGGAAGCGGATATTGCCGCCGAGGTGTTTCAGGATGCAGTGAAGATCTCTGTATACAGCCGGAATTTTGGCGGGCCCCGTTTCATGGCAGAGGAAATGGTCCGGTTTATCAACACATGGGAAGTGGAAACATACCGAAAGAAAATCAGTCTGGCAGGAGCCGGGCACAAGCGGCTTTTAGAGAAGATCGCAATCGTAACCGGCAGCGCCCAGGGCTTTGGCAAGGGGATCGCAGAAGACATGGCCGGGGAAGGCGCCAACCTGGCCATTGCGGATATCAACCTGGAACTTGCCGAAA
Source organism: Clostridiales bacterium (assembly GCA_003535395.1). Classification (GTDB taxonomy): domain Bacteria; phylum Bacillota; class Clostridia; order UBA8921; family UBA8921; genus UBA8921. The sequence goes on from DOHE01000133.1 coordinate 8,192, forward strand.
TCAATGCGAACTCCCTGAAACAGGTTTTCGGACCGGGCAAGGCCATTGCGGTGCAGGTGGATGTGGGCAGCGAAGAGGCTGTGGCGGGGATGATGACTCAGGTGGTGCTGGAATACGGCGGGCTGGATATATTTGTGAGCAATGCGGGCATTCTCAAAGCCGGATCTCTTGAGGAAATGGATCTTAGAAGTTTTGAACTCACCACAAAGATCAATTACACCGCCTTTTTCCTGTGCACAAAATATGCCTCCAGGGTTATGAAGATCCAGCACCGGTTCAAACCGGATTATTTCATGGATATTATCCAGATCAACTCCAAGTCCGGGCTGTCCGGCAGCAACAAGAATTTTGCATATGCCGGAGGCAAGTTCGGCGGGATCGGCCTGACCCAGAGCTTTGCTTTGGAACTGGTGGAATATCGGATCAAAGTCAATGCCATCTGTCCTGGCAACCTGTTTGACGGACCGCTGTGGTCTGATCCGGAAAAGGGCCTTTTTGTCCAGTACCTTAGGGCGGGCAAGGTACCCGGGGCCAAAACCATCGAGGACGTAAAAAAGCATTATGAGGTCAAGGTGCCCATGGGTCGCGGCTGTGAAGTGCGTGACGTGAGCCGGGCCATCTTCTACATCGTGGAACAGGAATATGAGACAGGCCAGGCCGTTCCGGTCACTGGCGGACAAAATATGCTGAAGTGATCCCGCGACGAGGGATCAGAATGATCCCGCTGACGAGGAAGGAGTATACAGAATGTTTGAGATCGTAAACAAAAGAAGCCTCAATGAACAGGTGAAAGCCATGGAGATCCTGGCTCCCCACATTGCGCGAAAGGCCAAACCGGGGCAGTTCATCATTCTGAGGGTATCGGAGGAGGGCAAGCGCATTCCTTTAACCATTGCCGGGATGGATTCGGAAAAGGGCACAGTGACCATCATTTTTCAGGAAGTGGGGCTCACGACCCGGCTGCTGGGCCGGTTGAAAACGGGGGATTCACTGCTGGATTTTGTAGGCCCCCTGGGCGTTCCCACGCATCTGGAGGGATATAAAAACGCAGCGGTGATCGGGGGCGGTCTGGGCACGGCCATTGCCTATCCACAGGCAAAGCACCTGCACCAGCTGGGGACCAGGGTGGAAAGCATTCTGGGCTTCCGGACAAAGGACCTGATCATCCTGGAAAATGAAATGGCCGCCGTCAGTGACAGCCTCTTCATCGCGACCGATGACGGATCCAACGGAGTGAAAGGGTTCGTCACCGATCTTTTAAAGAAGCGCATCGAAGAGGGCGCCGGGTACGATCTGGTGATTGCAATCGGGCCTCTGGTGATGATGCGGGCTGTGAGCAATCTGACCCGTACTTATGGCATCAAAACCCTGGTGAGCATGAACCCGGTCATGGTGGACGGGACCGGCATGTGTGGAGGTTGCCGGGTGACGGTGGGGGGCGAAACCAAATTTGCCTGTGTAGACGGCCCTGACTTTGACGGCCATCTGGTGGATTTTGACGAAGCCATACGGCGTTCGCGCATGTATGGCGAAGAAGAACGCAAGCTGAATGAAATGCACAAATGCAACCTGGGATTGGAGAAATAACTATGGCAAATATGTCACCTAAAAAAGTACCCATGCCGGAACAGGACCCCCATATACGGGCCGGTAATTTTGCAGAGGTTGCCCAAGGGTATACCGACGAGATGGCCCGGGAAGAAGCCGACCGGTGCCTCCAGTGCAAGACGCGCCCCTGCGTGAAGGGCTGCCCGGTGTATGTACAGATCCCTGAATTCATTGGTCTCATCAAACAGGGGCAGTACGAAGCAGCTTATGAAAAAATTATGGAGACCAACNNCTCGGGGGAAAAAAGGCGAGCCTGTAGGCATCGGCCGCCTGGAGCGGTTTGCCGCAGACCGTCATATGGCAGCGGAAGCGACCGCGGCAGCGGCAGCGGCATCCGCTGGCGATGATCCTGGACAGCCGCTGCAAAAGCCGGAACCGAAGGGGAAAAAGGTGGCGGTGATCGGGTCGGGTCCGGCCG
>DOHE01000111.1 GCA_003535395.1 Clostridiales bacterium
GCCTGGTGGAAGCAGTTCAGGACCGCTTTTCGCGCTCTGGTACCGATTGCTGCACAGTATGGGATCAGACTGGCGGTGCATCCTTCTGACACGCCTCATGCGCGTACGCCTTTCGACAGCCTGGGGTTTCACCGGATCCTCGACGAATTCCCGCAAAAGCACGTGGGTTTTGTCTATTGTATCGGTACCCGGGCAGAAGCCGGCGGTTCCAGCCTGGTCCTGGATGAAATCAACCATTACGGCCGGAATGGGAGGCTGTTTGAATGCCATTTCCGCAACGTACGCGGCAGTCTGGCTACAGCGGGAGGGTTTGAGGAGACGCTTCTGGACGAGGGGGACATGAACATGTTCCGTATTCTGAAGGAACTTAAGAAAGTCGGTTTTGACGGCTGCCTGCACCCGGATCATATCCCTCATCTGGAAGGCGGAGATGGACTGGCCTATTCGATCGGTTACATCAAGGGGCTTCTGGCGGCATTATACGCCTGACTTCCCGCTTTGCTTATTATGGACAGTTATGCTATAATCCCGGCAGGAACTGTAAGAAGCGAGCGCACAATGGACATATGCAAGTTTAAAAACCAGCCATTTGATATATTTTATGTTCACGCCTCACACACAGGCAATTTCAAGTATGATTTTCATTATCATTACAATAATTATGAGATCCTGTTTTTCTTGTCCGGGGATGTCGAGTTTAACATCGACAAAAAAACATATATACTCAAGCCCGGGGATTTGATCCTTCTAAACTATTTCGAACTGCACAAACCTTTTATCAAGTCTTCCGCCCCCTATGAAAGGATCATGATCAATTTTAATCCACATTTGCTGAAAATTTTTAATATTACTCCTTACAACTTATTAAACTGTTTTGACAATCGGCTGGTCACCGATCATAGTGTGATGAATTTAAATCGCGAACAGTATGATGATTTATATAAAATAATGATGGAATTTGAAGACGTCCATAAAAAGACAAACGGCAGCAACATGATTTTGGAATTCATTACTTTGGTCAGGCTTCTTGTGTTTATCAACGATTTATTTGAGATGAATACCGATCCCAAATCTATGGACAAAATGCCCGTATGTCTTCAGAATATTCTCACCTTTATCGATGATCACATCCATGAGGATCTGACACTGGAGCACCTCAGCCGAGAACTTTTTATCAGCCAGCAGTATCTCAGCAGGATTTTCAAAAGTATTGCCGGGATGAATCTGCACAAATATATCACCATGAAACGACTCACCCTGGCCAAAAAACTTCTGACGCAGGGTGAGTCTGTCACGGATGCCTGTATGATGTCCGGGTTTAACAATTATGCAAACTTTATCAAAGTTTTTAAGAAATACAGCGGCATGACACCCGGTCAGTTCAAGAATAATACGTAATATTTTTGCAGCCGCATTTTATATTATCTGTTAATTCGCCATTTTATCATCGATCATCTGCTGTGCAGGAGCACGGATCGCATCGATGGCTGCGATCGTTGACGTCTCCATTTTTATTATCTTGGCAAATACCAGTTTATACAGGTAATTATCAAAAACCGGGTCAAAATTGCGTACATAATCCGTTTTATAGACAATATTTCTGCTCACGTTTTTTAGTGCCTCGGTATCCAGACTCGAATATAGATGCAGTGTCTCATAATCTCTGTAAGACTGTTCGATATCGATGTAATAGGGTCTGGATGTATCGTATAGGTTCTGCCAGTATGCCATGGCACTCAAAACATCCTGGGGATTTTTCAGGTTTGCCGGATAATACCAGTTATGAGCTCCGCCCGGGGCATAGAACTGCTTCTCATTATTGTCAGGTCCAAAAGGCAGCCGATCCCATCCAAGATTGTTCAATCCTTTGGCTTTCAGCGCGGAGCCATTCCACGGCGCATAAAATACCATTGCCGCCTGCCCGTTATAAAATGGATTCAGCCAGTTGGATGTGGTTGCACTCGGGTAGGCGCACTTATACACATTGTACAGATCACTCATAAACTGCATCGCATGGATCGTCCTGCTGCTGGCAACAGAAAGCGAAACGCGCCCGTCGATCTTCTCGACCCAGGCTGCCCCATTGGCATTCACCAGTTCCGCTCCCAGATTTCTCTCTGTTGCAGTAAAGCCAAACTGATCCATGATTCCGTCCCCATTGAAGTCCTTCGTCGCAACGATCGCAATTTGGAGAAAATTGTCCCAATTCCAGCTGTCTGTTTTCACAAGTTCATGGATATCCTGAAGCCCTTCCCTTGTCAAGATATCCTTGTTCCAAAAAGTGCCGGTATAGCCAGCGATGCCATTTTCTCCGCCAGGAACCAGCACATAAGACCGGTCTGGGTAAACCAGTCCCTTGATATTTTTTGTGAATTTACTGAATAAAGGTGAAGAGAGATCAACATATTTATCAATGGGCATAACGATACCCTTATTTTCCCATACAGGAAATACCGTCGCGTCCGTCATACGGAAGACATCCCCATAATAAAGACCCGACATATGATTATCAAGGATGTATTTCTGCAGCGATGCCCACGTACTGATAAATTGAAATTCAAATCTGCAGTTGAAAAGACTCTCCGCCTGCTTCATCAGTTTGTATTGTGCCTGTGTCGCAATATCCGCGGCTTCTGCCTTTGGTTCATGGGTTGCATAGCCGATAAGCAGTTTGATCGTGCGCCCCTGGAGGTCGATTTTATTCTCTTCAACTGACTTGGAAATATAGTCTTCATCAATGGGTCCTGGATCCGGAGCGTCCGCATCCTGATTATTTGCTGCTGTTTCCTGTGAGGCAGCAGTTCCAATGTTTGCCTTCGTCGAGGCAGCGGCTGCCGCTTTTGTTGTCTGCACATTCTTTCCTGTAGTATTTGCAATGCTCTTTGCTGTGGTCCTGTCAGCCTCTTTGCTGCCCTTGCAGGCAGAAAGCAAACTGAATACCAGCGCCAAAACGGTCAATACTGCCATCCTGTTTCTCTTCATCGCATTTCCTCCCCGTAAATACACAAAATATGTATAATGATATTGTATCGCCATATCCATGATCAGTCATAACTTTTTTCACCTTGAATATCGCAATTTTTAGCTTTCTCGGCAATGATCCTGTTGTTCCTGATGGCCACATTTTCACATGCCCAGGCGTCCAGGGGGGGGCCCGGGGAGTCGATGATCGTATTATTTTCGATAAGAATATTTCTCGTGACAGGGAAAGCAGCGGGTACATAGCCGGTGCCGTCATGATTGTCATGGCCCCCGCCGGCAAAAATATTCGCCGGCGGCCTCAATGCTGTATTNNTATCCCTTGAACCAGCGCTTCCACCTTCGTACCATCTGGATCTGGATCCCCGGGTATGCCGTTTGAATGCAGTTGCCTTCAATCACGCCATTGGAATCCCCCACCCAGATCCCATGGCACATCCCCCCGCGGATCGTATTGTTCCGGATCATGAAGGCTCCTTCTTCATCCGACTTTCTCATCAGCATGGCATCCTGTGGTACCTCCTCCGGCAGGCGGTCCTGGAAACGGATAATACAGCGGGCAGGGGCGGGATCCCCTTTATAATAGTCCGGCTGCCATTCAAACGACCTGATTTCCGAGGCCCATCCCAAGGGCCTGAATTGATTATCATGCAGTGCATACCGTGCGCCCTGGTAAATATGCATATGCGATGCATAATACTGCAGCCGGTCTGCGATGAGCGTCTTCCCGTCACGGATGTGCGGATCCTGCCCCGTAATGATGCCGCCGCCCAGGAAACTGCCGCTGCCTGTGCCCACATTCATTGCATCATCATGAGAATTCACGATCTCGTTGTTTTCCAGGATAAGCAGCGTCGATACCACCCGGATGCCGTCATGGGCAGATTTGCTTCTTCCGGTCCCCGGGGCGGGCGATATCCTGCAGTTGACGATTTGCAGCGAGTGGTTCCCGCTCTCCCCGTAAATGCCGGTTTCCGGAACGCCCCGGACAGATACGCCGTCCAGGATCAGATCCCGGTTGCCGCTCAGGACAAGCCCCGACGGGTGGGCATACGTTTGGAAAACCAGGTTGGTATACTGGCCTGTCTGGGGCAGCATCACCTGGCTTTTTACCTTGACCCACATTTTTTTAGGACCTGTTGCGGTTGAATCCAGTATATGGTCCCTGGGAAGCGCATATCCGCGCGGGGATCGGTTTTTTATTTCCGGGTCCCACTCCCGCCCGCCTGTTATTTTGGATACCGGGGGCAGATCCCTTTCCAATTCCAGCTCATATTCAAAGGAAGCGTTCTTTTCATTGACACCCGTGATTTTACCGATCGCTGCCAGTGGCTTCAAGTCCCAGTCCCAGTCAAAATGTATGTTGGTGATTTTCACCCGGTTATTGTTTTTTATCAGCATGTAACTGCCGCCGTGCTTTTTCTCTGCAAAAAAGTTTGCCGCATCACGGAAAATCAAAACGGATCCCTGACCATCCAGAAGAAAATCCTGCATGCCGCAGATCTCCAGCATATCCTCCCCCGGAACCAGGCTCAGATAATAACACCCCTTGGGAAAGATGAGTTTTGCCGCTTTGTGTTCTGCCGCCATGGACAGCGCAGCCCGAAAACCCGCCAGGTTGATATTCCCAGGCTGATCCGGACCTGTTCCGAACATATTTGCCGTCAGTACAATACCATCATGATCCGCAGGTCCCTTCAGCGGATCGATTACAGGCACAACAGGCTCAGCGGTTTTCATCATGGGTGATACCTCGTCATCGGAATATACAGAAGTATACCGGACGATCCGCTGGGTGGTATTGTTATTTTTATAATAAATGTCGCATTAATTGATAAATTTATGCAGTTGTTAACGCACCAGGCAGGGGCACTTTGGATCAAAACTCCAGCCGGGGATCAGATACTGCATGGCAAGGGCGTCATCCCTTGATCTCAGACACTTGACAACCCCTACTTGCTGCTGTCCTCCCGGGTTGCCGCAAATTCATAGGCCCGCCCCGGGTTTTGCACTTTCATCATGCCGCCGTCCACCCCGATGATTTCGCCGGTGACATACGCCGACTCCTCACTGCACAAAAACGCCACCAGCGCGGCCACATCCTCCGGTCTGCCAAAATAGCCTGCCGGGATCTGCTTGACCTGCCTGTCCCCCCGCTCCCGGATCATGGCGTCCGTCATCCCCGTATGGATAATGCCCGGGGCATAAGCGTTGACCGTGATGCCATAGGGCGCCAGTTCTCCGCTGCAGACCCGGGTCAGCTGGTTCACCCCCGCCTTGGAGCAGGCATAGGCGGTCAGCCCTACATCCGCCAGCTGCCCGGAAATGGATGTAGCGTTGACGATGCGGCCGTAACGGTTCCGCTTCATCCAGGGGAGGACGGCCTGCATGGCAAATACCATGCTCTTTAAATTCACCCGGATAATATGATCAAAGAATTCTTCCGTCATTTCCTCCAGAAACGAGAAATCGAAGATACCGGCATTGTTCACCAGGACATCCACCCGGCCCCATGTTTCCCCGGCCAGGTTCACCAGGCGTTCCGCCTCCGTTTTCGATCCCACATCCCCCTGGACCACCCGGAGTTCCGCCCCTGCTTTGCGAGCGACCTGGGCCAGCATATTTTCCGCTTCCAGGGCTTCCTCCCTGCTGGACCGGTAAATGGCCAGCACATGCATGCCTTTTTCCAGCAGCGCCTGACTGATGCCCAGGCCGATCCCCCGGGTGCCTCCGGTAACGATGGCGACGCGATGGGTATACTCCACGATGGGTGCAGCTTCCTGCTTCGCAGCTTTCGGTTTCATGTCCGATCCCTCCGTATGCATTATTATCCAAGTGGATTTACCAGACTGTATATCCCCCGTCGATGACAAAGACCCCGCCGGTGGTGAAGGAAGAGGCGTCCGAAGCCAGGTACACAGCGATGCCTCCCAACTCGTCCGGCGTTCCCGGCCGGCCCATGGGGGAGAGGTCCATCCAGCGCTGCACCATGGTGCCGTTCCCCTCGAAATAGGGGCGGGTCAGCTCCGTTTTCATATATCCCGGGGCAATGGCGTTCACCCGGATGTTGTACCGGGCCCACTCCGACGCCAGGCTCTTTGTGAGCATGATGACGCCGGCCTTGGAGGCATTGTAGCCGCTCTGGGGCTGGGGCGTATTGGCGATGATGCCCGACATGGAGGCGATATTGATGATGGATCCGCGGTTCTGCCGGATCATGACCCTGCCGATCGCCTGGGACAGCAGAAACACGCCGTCCAGATTGACGCCCATCACCTTGCGCCAGTCTTCCAGCCGCATGTCCTCCGCCGGGGTGTGGATGCAGATGCCCGCATTATTGACGAGGACGTCGATCCGGCCGTATTCCGCCATCACAGCCTGCGCCAGATTTTCCGCATCTTCGGGGCGGGTCACATCACAGGGGACAAAGGATGCCCGAACTCCCTTCCCCCTGATTTCCGCCGCCGCCTCCTGCGCCTTTTCCCGGTCGATATCCGCGATGACGATGTCGGATCCGGCATCCGCCAGGGCTTCCGCCATGGCTTTACCCAGACCCATAGCTGCCCCGGTGACGATGGAACAGCAGCCGCTCAAGCTGAATTTTTGCATGATGCTCATGTGAATGCTCCTCTGCGGGTGAAAGATGCCCGCTTTTCATCCGCGTTTCCCGCGGTAGTCCCGCGTTTCCCGCGGTAGTCCCGGATGTGATTCCCCGCGGTAGTCCCGTGGTAGTCCCGGATGTGATTTCCAAGTCCTGCATATTGGATAATATTATCATACATAGGGAATGCGGCCGCGTCAATGGCCGGCTGCAGCGGTATATTATCAGAAATATGGTCAAGTTTGCCGTAAATGCAAGGTAGACGCGCATACTGCACTCGGATAAAATTTGGGTGAAGCCGCATACCGGCTTTGAATGGAGATTGCGCCCATATGATCACAGCCTGGAGGGGATTGTCCATGGATTCGAACGACAAAAGCATATTGCGTGAACTGGCCGCCCAGGTGGCCGCGGCTGCCGCAACAGGGGAGATGGAACGGAAACGGGACTTGTGGCGCAGGCACAACAGCCTGCAGCGGACGCCGGTGCTTACCTATATCTTTGCCTTTCCCGGCGATGTGGGTGGACGGGAGGGGGTACCGAAGGAGATCTTGCGCTGTGCGACCCCCTTTCTGCGGGAACTGGAGTTCGCGCTGCGGCTGGAGCTGTTCCGCGCATCCCTTGGAGACGACCAGATCATCGAACCCTGGCTGACGATCCGTCCTGTGTACAAGGACACCGGCTTCGGGGTGGCGCCGGTGGTGGAGCGTTCAAAGGATGGGAAATCGATTCATTATCTGCCTGCCCTGGCTAAGGGTGCAAGCCTGGATCATCTGACCCTCCCTTCTCATACACTGGATGAGGAAGCCTCTCGCATCCGGTGGGAAACAGCGGAAGAGGCCTTCGGCGATTTGCTGGAGGTGGACCGATATCGGGCCCCATACTGCACCATCAACCGCAAGGGGGGTGACCTGGGGCACATGCTGGGATTTGACAAGCTCCTGCTGGATATGGTGGACTGTCCCGAATGGATGCACGCACTGCTTCGAATCCTTTGCAGCGGATACCGCAAAGTTCAGGATGAAGCGCTGGCGGCAGGCGATTTCTCCCTGACAGCCGGTGATTCCCAGACCATGTGTTACTCTCTGGAACTGCCCGATCCCCGACCCAATACCTTCGGCGTTGGCTTAAACCAGTTATGGGGATTCATGTCCAGCCAGGAGATGGCCGGTGTCTCCCCTGAGATGACGGATGAATTTTCCTTCCAGTATGACATCCCGCTGATGGAGCCGTTTGGCCTGACCGCTTACGGATGCTGCGAAGACCTGACCCGTAAAATCCCTTATCTGAAGAAAATCAGGAACCTGCGGCGCATCTCGGTGACTCCCTGGGCGGATGTGGGCCGGTGCGCAGAGCAAATCGGGCAGGACTACATCCTTTCCTGGCGGCCGAACCCGTCCAGCCATGTCAGCCGGGAATGGGATCCGGCGCTGATCCGGCGGGAGATCCGGGAGGGCATGAAGATGGCGCAGGGATGTCACTTTGACATTAGACTGAAGGATGTGCTGACTGTCCAGGGGGAACTGTGGCGGCTGCCGGCTTGGGTGGACATCGTCAGGGAAGTGGGCGCGGAGTTTGCGTAGAGTATTCCCGAAGGTACGTTGAGGATGCAATCCACGAACACATGGATACATTTTTCCACCTGGCCGTAATCGCCGGTATAATCTCCATGGCTTCTTCCAGAATATGGCCTTCCAACATTGGGAACGGTAAGGCTGCGATCCTGTATGAAGTCCTATTGCCTGGTAAACAATTTGGCTAGGCTAACAATACATTTATTTAGTACTAGTCAACATTATGTTGACTTTCTGGCAGACTTCGCATAAAATACAATCAGGCAGCGAGATAACATGCCAAAAGAAGGAAATATTCATGTATGCATTGAATTTTGCACAGGTTGGCAAGAATATCTCCAACGTGATGGTGCAGCGCGGGATGACGCAGCAGAATCTCGCCGATCAGCTAGGGATCTCAAAACAGGTTATGAGTAAAATCATCAAGGGATACAAAGCCATTAATGTAACGGAGCTTTCGCAAATTGCGTCCATACTTGGCAGTACTGCGGATTCGCTGCTTACCATCGATAAAAGCCTCATCAGCTGCGAGCCCAGCCTTGCCTTTATGGGGATGATCAAAGATGAGGAAACGCGTGCGAAAGTTGAGCTTCTAAGAAACGCAATCGATCAGATCCACCTGCTGGAGGAACTGGCTAATGAGTGAGAAAAAGCATACCTCCCGGCTTTCCAGTGGCGAGATAGCTGATATTCAACGGCAAACACGTGCGAAATTGGGTGAATGCAGAAAAACGCAGGATGTAATTGGGTCTCAGGTTTTTTCGATATTGAGTCTGTATGCGCGTGTGCTCTATTATCCGCTAGGCAAGGAAGGACCATGGGGTATAACGTATATGTGGGGGACGGATAGCCATATCTCCGCTAAAAAGCCGTTTGTAGCTATCAACACTTCTATTGCGACCGATGCGCAGGTGTTCGTCGCAGCACATGAGCTGTATCATATCTGGTTCGATGAAAAGGCGGAAATGATATCGGCTTCTATCCTTGGTGAAACCGACGAACACGGCGCGCAATTGGACATCTCTGAGCTGAAAGCGAACCGTTTTGCAGCGGAGTTTCTTGTCGATGAGGAAATGCTTCAT
>DOHE01000159.1 GCA_003535395.1 Clostridiales bacterium
TTCAACCGGATGCGCAATCCGGAGCGGCGCGCCAATGCATCGCTGCCAGGAAAGCATTATCTGCAGGATTACTGGATGCAGGGGCTCCGCCTGGGGGTCATCGCCTCCTCTGATGAGCATTCCGGGCAGGGAGGACGCAGCCACGGGGGCATTGCCGCGGTCTGGGCGCAGGAACTGACACGCGAGGAGATTTTTGACGCTATCCGCAGCAAACGCTGTTATGCCACCACCGGGGAGCGGATCCTGCTTCATTTTGATATCGACGGAGAGCTGCAGATGGGGCAAAGCGGCCGGCGGGAACCGGGCAGCACACTGCGCATCCGCCTCAAGGTCTGGGGGACGGACCTTCTGAACCGGGTGGAGATCCTGCGGTACCGGTTCGGCGGCCGGGACTGCACATTCAGACCGGTGCTCTCCAACGCCCCGCGGCCGGAATCCATGGATTTTGCCGCCGAGGTGGAAAATCGGGTGGATGGAGCATGTATTATGTGCGCGTCGTGCAGGAACCGCTGGCGTGGCCCGCCATGGCCTGGTCCAGCCCCATATGGATCGACACCTGAGTATCCGGATCGACACCTGATAATGATAAACCAGGGAGGAAAAACCATGCCGAGAGCTGCCGGAAGACCGAATATCATTTTTATTACCTGCCATGACCTGGGGGATTATCTTGGGTGTTACGGCACGCCGGTGCAAACCCCCCGCCTGGATGCATTTGCCCGGGAGGGAGTGCGATTCGCCAGTCATTTTTCCACGGGGACGATCTGTTCCCCTGCCCGCGGGTCCATTATCACCGGCTGTTATCCGCACACCCACGGACTGATGGGGCTGGTGCACCGGGGCTGGGAACTGGAAGTGGACCGGTGCCGGCCGCTGCCGGATCTTTTGGCTGCGCATGGATACAGCACCCATCTGTTTGGTTTCCAGCATGAGCATCGGGATGCCGGTCTGCTTGGCTACCAGGAAGTCCATGCCACCCCGGGGCATCACTGTGACGAGGTTGTGCCGGTGTTCTGCGACTGGCTGGCAGAGCAGACCCGTTGCGGCGGGGCTGGCCTGGAAGCTGCCCAGCTCCAGCCATCAAAGTCGCCTGCCCTGCATCGGCCGCGTCAGCCGTTCCTGGCGGCCATCGGGTTTTCCGAAGTCCACCGCATGGGGCTCAAGCCTTCTCATTTCCGCCGGGACAGATATATCCCGGCAGACATGGCAGAAGTCGAGGTTCGGCCTTATCTGCCGGATATTCCCGCCATCCGCAGGGACCTGGCGGATTTTTACGGAGCCATTCGCTTCATGGATGAATGGACAGGCCGGCTCCTGGACGCCGTGGATGCTGCCGGGATCCGCGGTGAAACCCTCATCATATTCACCACCGACCATGGCGCCTCCTTCATCCATTCCAAGGCCACCCTGTACGAAGGCGGCACCCGGGTGGCGCTGCTCATGTCCTGGAAGGGCGTGCTGCCGGAGGGATGTGTGGTGCAGGGGCTTTCCAGCCATGTGGACATCCTGCCCACCCTGATGGAACTGATCGGCCTTCCTGCCCCGGACCAGGCGGAAGGCATGAGCCTGTGGTCCTGCCCTGCCGGCGGGAAAACCACAAACATCCCCCTGGATAATACAAGCAGACCTTACGCTTTCTCCGAAGAAAATTTCAACAACCACTTTGCTCCGGCACGGGCTGTCCGGTCGAAGCGGTACCGTTACATCAAATATGGGATTAACCAATGTGTGTTTGATTATCTGATCCCGGAGATCGAGCTGTCTTCCTTCGATTTCCGCGGCAACCGGGATGTCTTTGATTTCTATTCTGCCGACCGGGTGGAGGAGGAGCTGTTTGACCTGGAACAGGACTCCGGGGAGCGGATGAACCTGGCGGCAGACCCGGCTCATGCTCCAGTTCTGCAGGAAATGCGGTCCGCACTGACAGCGCACATGAAAAAGACACAGGATCCCTTCCGGGATTTTCGCAATCCCATCCGCATGCAGCAGCACGCCTATACTGCCTACCGGGACCGGAATAAAAGGTAGCCGGGCACCGCGGATCCTTTTTTCTGGTCCCTCACTGAAAATTGCGCTGGGTGCAACTTTCCCCGAGATAATTGCACCCAGCGCAATTATCTCTGATAAGGGCGGGAAAAGCCCGGTGAAGCCTGGTGAAGCCTGGTGATGGATAAGCGGGTGGAAGCACTGCCCACGGATAAGCGGTTGGAAGTGTTGAAACAGGGAGAAGCCGACCCGGCGTTGATCCTGCTGTATATCCAGTTCGGGCGTTATCTGCTTGTCTCCTCTTCTATCAGCGGGGAGCTCCCTGCGAATCTGCAGGGGAAATGGAACGACCGGATCCACCCTCCCTGGGAAAGTGATTATCATTTTGATATCAATCTGCAGATGAATTACTGGATGACAGAGGCGGCCAACATGCCGGAATGCGCAGAAGCACTGATAAGGTATGTGGAGCGGTTCATCCCCCACGCCCGGAAGGCAGCCCGGGATCTGTACGGGTGCCGCGGCATCTGGCTTCCCATCCAGACCGATGCCTGGGGCCGCGCGACGCCGGAATCCCATGGGTGGGCGGTGTGGATCGGGGCGGCTCCCTGGATCGCTCAGCATGTATGGTGGCATTATCTGTATGGCGGGGACAGGGAGTTTCTGCGCAGCCGGGCGTATCCGTTTTTTAAGGAAATCGCGCAGTTTTATGAGGATTATTTGATAGCGGACGAGCAGGGTCAGCTGCAGATCATGCCGAGTCAGTCTCCGGAAAACCGGTTTGCCGGTACGGGCCCCTGGCCGGTGAGCATCGGTGTTTCTTCTGCCATGGATGTGCAGCTGGCGTATGATGCGCTGGGGTATGCCATCAAAGCTGCCCGTATCCTCCAGGTCGATCCGGAAGACGCAGCGCGGTGGGAAGACCTCCAGCGCCGCCTTCCGCCCTTCCGCATCGGGAAGGACGGGCGCCTACTGGAATGGGACCGGGAAATGGCAGAGGTGGAACCGGCGCACAGGCACCTGTCGCATTTGTACGGACTTTTTCCTTCTACCCTTTTCAACCCGCAGGAGCGGCCGGAGGAGTATGCGGCCGCCTTGCAGTCCCTGCGGTTCCGGATGGAAAAATGCGGCGGCAATCTGAGCTGGGGGTGGAGCCACGCCTGGGCGGGCTGTCTGCTGGCCCGGGCTGGAGACGGTGCGGGAGTAGAGGAGCAGCTGACACGGCTGGTTCGTGATTTTGCTTCCACCAGCCTGCTGGACCGGGTATCGCCCAAGAGCGATATTTTCCAGATCGACGGGAACCTGGGCGCCGTCGCCGTCGCGCTGGAGGGGATCGCACAGAGCTGGGGAGGAGCGGTGCACCTGCTCCGCGCCCTACCGCCCTCCTGGGAGCGGGGGGGAAGCGTTCAGGCGCTGCGGGTGCCGGGTGGTCATGTATTATCCTTCTCATGGCGGGATGGCCGCATCGATGAACTGGAGGTATGCATCGGTTATGCCGGTAGCCTCAAGCTGTTCCTGCCCGGGAGGGAGAGCCCCATCGAAATTGACGGGAATTCAGGTGAACAATGGATAATGAACCAAGGAGGATGACGGGTCATGGAATTTATGAAAGTGAGCAGCGATGGCTGGAATTTTGAGGAAGAAGGCACAGGGAAAAGGATGGTCCCATTTGGGGCGAACTTCTTTTTTCCATACAGCAAGGACGGGAAGAATAAAAAAAGCCTGATGATCATGACTTCTCCCGAGTGGGACTGCGAGGAGATCCGGAAAGCATTTCATGTGGCTGCTGAATGCCGCATGAATATTATGAAGGTGTTTTTCCCTTTACCTGCGCTGCTGCCGGATCCGCAGCCCGGACCCGGTGCCGTTCTCAATCCTGATCTGGTGCCTTCTTATCCGGAAAGGCTTGCTTTTCTCTTCCAGGTAGCCCGGGAGACAGGGGTGTATATCTCCCTGTCTCTGGCGGAATGGGGAATGGGAGGAGCCAAATGGTTCCACGATGGCGGCGAATTTTTTGGAAATCCGGAAGGAGACGGGGTGGACAGTTTTGCCATACTGCGGGATTTCTGGCGGCAGACAGCGGAGATGCTGAAAGATGAGCCGGCTCTCTTTTCCTATAACCTGGCAGTGGAACCTAAATTCCCGCCAAAAATTATA
>DOHE01000274.1 GCA_003535395.1 Clostridiales bacterium
TAAAGACATCTCCCAAAGGGTGGCAGGGCAGACCGGCCAGGGTGGGAACATACCTGTCCAGCCGGGTGAAACCCCGTTCTGCAAGGTATTCCTTGGCTTCATGCACAAACAGGATGTTTTCTGGTGTCATTTCAAGTATTTTAAGATGAAGAGTCCTGCGGCTGTCAATCGCCTGGATCCATTCCCGGCTGGTCTGGATGATCTCACATGAAATCCCCCAACCCTCCGTGATCTGTGCACTTAGTTCTTCTCTTCCCGTCCCCTTGGCATCCTGCATCCGATACACCCCCGTCTGAAAGAATATATGCGGTAGAAGGGAACTTGTTGACACCCGTTTTCCAGTGTATAATGGTTTTCATCCCATTCAACGGTCTCTGACCGGCAATGGGCCTCAACCTGCCAAAAGGATGGATGCAGCCCATGGAATCTGCAGCACGGGAACCCGGCAAGGATCCTGAGATTAACCGGACGGAAAAATTTCTGGAACGGTATATGGATTATATTTTTATCGCAGCAGTCCTGATTCTGGCGGTTGCAGTCCGCCTAATGGTGTTTGATTTCAGGACCCACGATTATGAGACCTTTCTCGCAAAATGGATGGAAACTTTAAGGGAACACGGTTTCAGCAGCTTCAAGGAGGGCTTTTCCGATTATACCCCTCCTTATCTGTATGTACTCTGGCTGCTCTCACCCCTTCCCCTGGACAAGCTTTACGCCGTAAAGCTTGGATCTGTTTTGTTTGACTTTCTTCTGGCCTTTTATGCAATGAAGATCGCGGGACTTAGCCATCCCCGCCGGGCATACCGCTATGCTGCCTTTGCTGCTGCCCTGTTCCTGCCCACCGCCATCCTGAACGGAGCGGTGTGGGGACAGTGCGATGTTATTTTTACCGCTTTTCTGGCTGGCTGCATATATTACCAGATGAAGGAAAAACCAGCATTATCCATGCTGTTTTTTGCATTGGCTTTTTCATTCAAGCTCCAGGCAGTATTTCTTGCACCCTTCCTGGTTTTTATGCTGATAAAGAGCCGGTATCGTCTTAAGGATTTCCTGCTGATTCCCGGGGTGTACCTGGGGCTTTCCATTCCGGTGCTGCTGGCCGGCCGGCCACTGGGCGAGGTGCTCACCATCTATTTCAGTCAGTACAATTCCTACTCCAGTCTTACCTTGTCCTGCCCCAATTTTTATCATTGGATCTATCCTGCGGACGACTATACATTTTCCATCGCAGGGATGCTTCTGACAATGGCGGTGCTGGCTTTTCTGGCTTATGCCGGGTGGCATCTCACCCGGGGAAGATCCATCCCCGGCAATGAAGCGGTGATCCAGATCGCGCTGATCTCTGTGCTGGTCATGCCCTACTTCCTGCCGCGAATGCATGAACGCTACTTCTTCCCTGCGGATGCCATCGCCCTGATCTGGGCGCTTTACAATCCCAGGCGGGCCGTTTTTGCGGTGGCCGTCAGTTTGATCTCCGTCTTCAGCTGCACGGTTTATCTGTTTGGTGTCGAACCCATTGAAATGGGCAAAATGGCTATTCTGATGCTGGGAGTGATCCTGTTGGTCATCCGGGAGACTTATAAAGCCTTATCACAAAACAGATGCCTGTAATCAGGAGATCGGTGCATAAAATCAGCACTACAACCAGGACCGGAGCGATGAGCCGGGCATATTCCCCATGCGCCCCTGCAAGGGTCATGGCGATCTGGTAAAGCACAAGAATCAGCAGAAAGGCCCGGGCGAGGATGGCGCGTGGACCGCTTTGTTTGCAGGCGATCATCCCGGCAGACAGTAAAATCCATGCTGCCAGCAGAACGTAAAGCACCGCATAAGTAAACACGCTTCCTCCAAGCATTTTCATCCATCCCCTGACCCAGGGATCCACAATGAAAACCCGATTGTTGTAATCCGTCAGCGCCCGTTGATCCAGTAGGGTCCAGAATATCAGCTTCAAGGTCTCTTTCATATAACGCAAGGGATTCTTCCGGATAATGCTCTCGGCAAAATCCCTGATCCCCTGATAATTTTCCCGGTCATACCCGTATTTTTCAGCAAATTCTGCGGGTTCAGGCGGCTCTCCTGACCTGGCAGTCTCCTGTCGGATCTGTTCCAGGATCTGCCCTTCTTCCCCCAGGTCCTCCATCCGGTACTGGAGGATCTTTCCGAAACTGTTGATTCCGCTGACCCCGGTCAGCCCGTAATAGTTATTCTGGACCCCATTCACCACACAATACGTCCCCATCAGCAGGTAAACCGACAGGGTACAGATCCCCGCCGGCAACAGATGCGCCCTTGCTGATCTGCCGTTGAAAAAGGCAAACAGGGCCAGGAGCAGCAATAACAGACCCGGAAGAGCCAGGTAAAACGGTTTGGTAAAGGCAAGAAACGCTGAAAAAATAAAAATCTGTATCAGGCTCCCAACGCGGGGAGGCATCCGTTCGGAATACGGAGACTTTTCCGGAAATGTCCGGGTATAGCGCAGCCAGGACCATACCAACAGGATCATCCAAAAAATGGTGAGACTTTCCGTGAGTATGAGAAAATCCCAGTTCACCAGAGCCGGATGTATCGCTGCAAGTCCTGCTGCCAGAAAAGATCCTGCGATAGCTTTGAGGCTGTATGTACCCGGATCCGCCGGCCGGTCTTTGTCCCCGCTGTCGGAGCCAAAGGCCCCGATCCTGCCGGCTATGCTGCACGGCCTGTACTGAAGAGGTCTGGAAAGCAACATGACCAGGCTGTGATACAGAAATAGGATCCCAACGGATGAAAGCACGCACTGCACATCGACTGTCACCGCCACGAAGGCATCTGTTCCCACCCCGGTTCCGGACAACCGGGATACCACCAGCAAAAACAGAGGATACAGCGGCATGCGCATGAGATCGATACGGCCCAGGGCAAGATTTTGTGCGGCATCAAAATATTCAGCCGTATCCGGGTACAGCAGGTAAGAACTCAACTGGCCAAGGTAGAGCCGGCGAAACAGCAAGGCCAGCAACCCCAGGATGACACCGGCAGCATAGAATCCTATTTTTTTGCTCTTGCCAACAGTTTTTCCCAATTCAGATCCACCCCTCGTTGTATTTCTTCCAGGAGCTTCAGAATATACATGAACAGGTGTCGGACTTTTCAGCCCAGACACCTGCTTTTCAAGAAATCTTCAGAAACGATCCCGTCAACGATATCCACCACCAGTTCACAGACTCCCCGGACCGGACAGCTGTCCAGCCGCGCAAGCATATCCTGTCGCCCTTGGCCCTGGATATACAAAAAAAGGTTGATGTGGATCCCATCCGGCCGGGTGGTGATATATCCGGAAAAAGACGCCGTCCCCGGAAGTATGGACATATGGCTGCTAAGACGCCGGTTTCCCAGCATTCGGGCCCTGCCAGTCCCAAACTGTGTAAAGGTGCCTACCGCTGTAACTCTTGCAATCGTGATTTTTTGACGCATACAAAGATCCCGGAGGCAGGTGATCACCTCATCCCCGGGATCCAGTCTGGCTATCAGCCTGTTCCCAAACCGCATCATCACCATGGTACTTCTCCCGGACATCCACGGCTGCCGCCGGATGCACAAGTATTATACCAT
>DOHE01000311.1 GCA_003535395.1 Clostridiales bacterium
CTGGACGTGATGATGCCCGGTATGGACGGGTATTCCCTGTGCACCCAGATTCGCAGCCAGGGCACGGTCCCCATCATCATCGTATCTGCCAGAGACAGCGAACCGGACCGTGTGGCAGGACTCAATCTGGGCTGTGATGACTATATTGTCAAACCTTTCAGTCCCATGGAGCTGGTTGCCCGGGTCAAGGCTCTGTTCCGCCGTTCAGGGTATGGAGAGATCCGTCATGCCAACAGCGCCATGACTGTAGGGGATGTGACGATTCTGCCGGACAGGCGGCAGGCGGTATGTGCTGAAAAGGACCTTAAACTGACCCTTATGGAATTCGCCCTGATTTCCTACCTTGCAGCCAACCGTCCCCGGGCAGTCAGTCGGGATGAGCTTTTAAACCGGGTTTGGGGGTTTGAAACCGAAGTAGATACCCGGGCAGCTGACGATATGATCAAACGCATCCGCAGGAAAATCACAGATGCAGGCTCCACCCTTACGATCGAGACCATTCGTGGTTTCGGTTTCAGGATCTCTGAATCACTCCGAAAGAAGAGGATATCATTGATGCGAAGCTCGATCCGCAAAAAAATATTGATTTCCAACCTCACTGTCATCCTGATTTCTTCCTTAATGATCGGGATTATTTTCCATGTCGGAGCCGGAGTCGTTCTTAAGAGAAATACCTATACCCAGCTTCAGCGGGCAGCCAACTCCACCCGTCTGCTCATCGAAACAGAGCGGTCGCAGCTGGTGGAGGCCCTGAAAGACGGGGAAGGGATGTGGCTTGCATTTTCCAGGATCTTGCGCACCATCAAACAGGATACCATGCTCCTGGACAACGGGTATGCGGTGATCAACCGAAGCGGACGCATCATTTTCCCCACACCATTGAATAGCGCAGCATATGACCTGACAGAAAAATATCTGCTTCCTTCATTAAAAGGTATCCTGGCCGCTGATACAAAAACAGGATCGCGGTTTGGATTTAAAGGCAGCAATACCCGTTACGCCGCTGTTTTGGTTCCCTTTTCCCTGGGAGAGGCGGAAGCGCTGAGCAGGCTGTACCTGGTGGTTTATGCGGACCTGGCCCCCATACAGCGGATCCGGTTGATGATTCTGGCCGTGCTGCTTTTGATCCTGATGGCGGCAGCCCTGGTTTCCTGGTATTTTTCATCCCGTCTTGGAAAACAGATATCCGAGCCTCTGAAAGAGCTTTGCGAATTTGCCCGGAATATCGGTGAACGGAAATTTGAACCCCAGAAGATCCTGCACAGCGGGGATGAAACCGCCGAACTGGCCCGAAGCATGGAGAGCATGGCAGACAAGATCAAGACTTATGATCTCTCCCAGAAAACTTTTGTGCAGAATGCCTCGCATGAACTTCGATCTCCTCTGATGTCCATCCGGGGATATGCGGAAGGAATCCGTTATGGTGTGCTGGACAATGTCCGGGATGCGGCAGGCATTATCGTGGAGGAATGCGGCAGGTTGACCCGTCTGGTAGAAGATTTGCTGTTCCTGACCCGATTGGATACCACGGAGGATCCTTTGCACATCACCCGCATGGATTTAGGGGAGATCCTGGCGGAGAGCCTGGACCGGGTGGCGGGAATCGCCATTTCCAGCAACAAAAAAGTGGATTTGCAAAAACCGGACACAGCTTCTCCTTATCTGGGGGATGAGGAAAAGCTCTCCCGGGCATTCATCAATCTGCTGGATAATGCACTGCGTTATGCCGCTTCCCGGGTGACCGCCCTGCTGGAACACACGGATCGTGGTTATCGGATCCGCATCCTGGATGATGGTCCGGGGATCGACGAAAAGGATCTTCCCTATCTGTTTGAACGATTTTACAAGGGTCGCCAGGGCAACTTGGGCCTGGGGCTTGCCATTGTACGTTCTGTTGTGTACAGGCACGGGGGGACTCTCTCAGCCGCCAACCGTGCGGAGCGGGGTGCGGTTTTTGAAGTGTTCCTGCCCCACCCGCATACATTTCAGTCAAGCTGACCCGGTGATCCTGTAACTATGAGTTTGGTGGAGCTAGAGGGATTCGAACCCTCGACTTCAACACTGCCAGTGTTGCACTCTCCCACTGAGTTATAACCCCGCATGTGCAATTTGCATTGCCTCCGTATTTTAATATAGAAATGGGTGAGATGCAAGTACCCAAGCAAAATTTTATTATGGAATATTCAGGCTGAATTTCAGCAGAATGTCCAAAGCGTGAGTCCCCGCTTTGAAGAATCCGCTGTGCCGGCATAAACAGCCGATATAGGAAAGGGGTTCCTCCGTTCCGGGTATGAAGACACTCTTGGTGAGAACAAGTCCATCCGACTGCGTGGAATAGTCCACACTCACGGGTGTGCCCTGCCGCCATCGCCCATTATCCGGTATTTTCTCTCCCAGGGTGATCCACTCGGGGCTGCTTAGGCCTGTCCCATACAAAACCAGGGACTTGCCCGGCCCGCAGGCAGTCATTCGGGCAATGGATTCCGGACGATTCAGCCGCTTTAAAAAAGGATTATCCGGATAATGCTCCGGGTCATCCACCTCCTCCCATTTTTCTGTCGATCCATCCGCTCGTTTTTTTAAATATGGAAATACAGGCAGCATCTGATTGACAGGCCGAGCGATGCTTTGCATATAATCCTGTATAAACTCCGGCTTGCACCCTGCCCCGCCCCCCTCCATGCAGGCCAAAAAAGTGGTGGTCATATCCAGGCTGATGTCATCCCGGGCCATCTGGCGCAGTTCTGCTGCACTTGCCGGTCGGATCGCCAGCATCTCATTGAAGATGCCGCCTTCCCGAAGCAGGTAAATATTGACCACTCCCCGGTTGGGCGGCGCGATCAGGCAAAAGGAGGAAACCAGCCCATCCCTTTTCCCTGCTGTTCTGCACGTCTCCTGCACCAACTGCCGGATGATGAGGCAACCCTGGCTGTGCCCTGCCAGTCTGACCCTTTCGGCTCCTGTTTCTTCCAATATATGCAGTATGTATTCATACAAGCGGGCGGCATTCTCTTCAATGCCCACTCGAAGGGTGTCATACCCGAAGATAAACCAGTCTCTGTCTTTTTTCAGACCCTGTGCTTTCAAGGCCTTGAAATAATCCAGGTAAACTCCTGCAATGGGGTCGATGCAAAACCGTTCCCCACAGGTCTCCGTCGTCATCAGCTCCGGCGCATCTTCCAGCCGCTCCCAGGCCTCCAGGATAATATAGGACATGTTTTTCAGGATCACACTGCGAAATGAAAGCATCCCCCGGGGCAGCTTTTTGTTCAGAATATCCCAGGAGGTGTCCGCCATTCCCGCAAAATAGTCCATCGGCCAGGAGGATACTGTTCCCGGGACAAAAATCAAAGGTGCCTCAGCTTGTGCATTTCTGGCTGTAATGTTCATATTATCCACCTGCTTCCCTGTTTATGACGATCAAGGTATATCCGGTATATTCGATATGGTTTTAGTCCATCTGTTCATGTGTCTTTTCATATTATATATGATTCTGCTGCAGAAAGTACCTTGTGCACGCACTGATGAAAGATGAAGGGTTCAATTTCGGGAGAGATTGCGAAAAACTCTTGATTTTCAGACCAAAAAAGAAGAAAATACTAAAGAATCAGATTGGATGGAGGAATTGCCATGCTACATTCATTGCAGGAGATCCGGATCGAGCACACCTGTACGCCCAAAGCCAAGCCGGCTGCAAATCAGCTGGGGTTTGGACAATACTTTACCGATCACATGTTTATCATGGATTATACGGCAGGTGCGGGCTGGCATGATCCCCGCATCATCCCTTACGGCCCCATGGCTTATGATCCGTCTGTCATGGTTTTCCACTATGGGCAGGCTGTTTTTGAAGGGCTGAAAGCTTATTGTGCAGAAGACGGACGAATCCTGCTTTTCCGTCCCGAAAAAAACGTGGAGAGACTCAATCTTTCCAGTGACAGGCTCTGCATCCCTGCGTTGGATGAAGCGTTTACCCTGAAAGCCATCAAGAAGCTGGTGCAGCTGGAACAGGACTGGATCCCCGAAGCTCCCGGAACATCCCTGTACATCCGCCCTTTTATTATCGCCACCGACCCCTTCCTTGGGGTCAGGCCTTCCAATACATACCAGTTTATGATTATCCTTTCACCGGTAGGCAATTATTATGCAGAGGGACTGAACCCAGTGAAAATCTACGTTGAGACCCATTATGTGCGCTCAGTAAAAGGGGGTACGGGATACGTAAAAACCGCCGGAAATTATGCCGCCAGCATCAAGGCCCAGGAAGAAGCACACAAGAAGGGATTTACTCAGGTATTGTGGCTGGATGGCGTAGAAAGAAAATACATTGAAGAAGTCGGCACCATGAACGTGTTCTTTGTCATGGGCGACGAAGTGATCACCCCAGCGCTGGAGGGCAGCATATTGGGCGGGGTTACCCGGGATTCAGCCATTCGGATGCTTGAAAACTGGGGGCTGTCCGTCAGAGAACGAAAGCTTGCCATCAGTGACGTGATCGAAGCTGCGGCCAGCGGAGAGCTTAAAGAAGCATTCGGCACGGGAACGGCTGCAGTCATCTCCCCCATCGGTGCCCTTTGCATGGACGACAGGAATATCGTGATCAATCACATGGAAATCGGCGAGCTGTCTTCCCGTCTTTACAAGGAGATGACTGAGATTCAGCGGGGGAGTCGTCCCGATCCATTCGGTTGGACAGTTGAAGTCAGCCGTTAAATCAATTTTGATTCTGCTGCAGATGCAGTGCAATCAATTTTAATTCTGCTGCAGATGCAGTGCAATCAATTTTTAAGCTGCTGTTCTTCCTCAGGGGAGAGTTCGCGGTAACCGCCTTCCGGGAGCCCGGGATCCAATTCCAGGCTCCCGATGCTTAGGCGGCGGAGAGTGGTCACATGATAGCCGTTTACGGCGAACATGCGTTTTATCTGATGAAATTTGCCTTCATGGAGAGTCACAAATACGATTTTCGGGTCCCTTCCGTCAAGTTCGATCTGTGCAGGCAGACACTTGTATCCGTCCTCCAGGATCACCCCGTCTTGAAAGCATTGGACCAGTTCCGGCCGTGGCTCAGCATCCAGTGTGACCTGATACCGTTTGGGCACATGTTTTCCCGGAGAAGTCAACTGGTGTGACAACTGACCGTCATTGGTAAGCAGGATGAGCCCCTGGCTGTCCCGGTCCAGGCGGCCTGCAGGAAACAGGTCAAAATGTCCGTACTTCTCGTGTACGAGTTCTGTGACCGTAGGGAACCGGCTGTCATTCGTCGCGGATATTACGCCTTCTGGTTTGTTGAGCATAAGATAGATATATTCCCGGTATTGGACGATTTTGTCCTCCACTTCCACCTTTTGCTGTGCAGGATCCACATGCACTGCGGCGTCTTTGACCACCTGGCCGTTGATTCGAACCACCCCGTCCTTTAAAATCCGTTTTACATCTTTGCGGGTGCCGTATCCGCAGCGGGCCAGCATCCGGTCCAGCCGCATGGTTCCCATCACAGAATCCCCCGGTTCAAATAGTCATTGATCCATTTTTTGTATTGGTATAATGCAATGTGTATTCCGTCTGTCGTATTGGAGGATTCCATATATCCTTCTCCATCCTTGTAAATCGCATAGAGGTCAATAAACTTAATCCCTTTTTGGGCTGCGACTGACTTAAGGAGGCTGTTGTATCTGGCTACTTCCGCAACCGAAGCCAGATTGGCGTTTACGGCATATACCTGACGCCCGAAAGGAGGGATCCCGTGCATGATCACCTGGCAATCCGGCAGACTGGAACGGATCATGTCTACAGCCCAGGAAATATTCCATACAGCCTGATCAGGGCTGATCCCGCCCCATAAATCATTGGTGCCTCCCATGATAAATACCTTCCAGGGATTCCGGCTGATCACATCCCATACCGCGGACGCGATTCCTGCCGTATGCAGCCCATGGATGCTGCGGTTGTATATCTCATTATAAAAGGGAATGTAGGAATATTCATAATAAGTTTCAATAGCCTGTACTGCTTCGTAGAGCAGTGAATCCCCGAGAAATGCGAGAGGGCGGTCGGACAGGTCCGATGTGGTTTGCTGCTGCACCGGTGCGGACGTCTCCGGGAGAGGCGTCACTGCAGGAACAGGGGTTTCTATAGACGGAAGCGCTGGCTCAGGCTGCAGGACAGGCTGTTGAAGAAAATCCCTCTCCCCTGCCCGGGTGGTGATCATGCCTTGGCCCGAAGTCTGTTTTATCGAGAGGTCCGCCCCCGGGTTCCCATTATTTAAGGCTGTAACTGACTCCTGTTCCGGAAATATCGCTGCTGCAGCGACCGCATTCCGGATACCGCCGGAAAAGCCCTGTTTCATCGTATAGTATCGATAACTGGCAGTTATGAGGGCAAAGGACAACAGGATCGCGCCATACACGGCAAGTCGCGTGTCGATCCCATCCGTTTGCCTGTTCCTGCGGTCATTCATCACTGTCTCCTTTCATATCCTTGAAATTTATATACACACCATCGGTTGAAACTACGTATTTATCTAAAACCGATACAAGCCGGTATCCTGCCTTGTATCCTGTTCGGCTGCCGTCGATCAGGTCAATCACTTCAAAACTCTGCCGGAGGTCGATATAAGGCTGCCGGGTCATGGAAAAAAGCAGATCCTGCCTGGCCAGCGGGTTGGAAAGGGTCATGCTGTGCCAACCTTCCGTGTACCCTGCATCATACTTTCCGTACCGAAGTTCTTCCACCCTGCCTTCACTGTTCAGCAATCCGAAATAGATATTGTCATCCATATCCGCTCCCAGGAGGGTTACTTCCCG
>DOHE01000265.1 GCA_003535395.1 Clostridiales bacterium
TTTTCCCCTGGGGAGACGCATAGGTATGGCTTAACTTTCTGACTTCCAGCATGGCAGACTCCCGCTTTACCTTCTTTATTGCTGTTTTCCGAGAAACCGGTCGTCCCGGATGGACAAAAGCTTTTTAAGATCGGTGTCGGCTGTGATAAGTTCCCGTTCGAGGAGCCAGGAATGGACCTGGGCAAGAGTATGATCCGGGAGAGGGGATGCGTGAGTATATTCAGGAAGAACCATGGTCTTAGCGATGTTTTCAGGAAAACTGGCTTCTGCGATTAATATGCCGGAAAAATCCGTCAGCGGTGTTTTTCGCAGGTAGTCCACGGCCCGGTCATAGGCCCGGTAGAATGCGGCAATAGCGTTGGCCTTGCCGGTTACGGAAGAGGCTTTGAACAGCATAATGCCTGGGTTGACCCCCAACTGGTCCGAGCTGCCAAGGATCCGCGCACCGTTCCCGATTGCAACGGAAGCCAGGGGCTCCGGCAGGGTCGCTGCGTCAATTTTGCCCTGCTGCAGCATTTCCAACCGGGCAGGGATATCCTTGATAATAATTTTATTTAAGCCCGCCGGGTCCGTCCCTGCCTCCGCTGTCATGCGGTCTGTGACATATTCGATGATCGTGTTTTTGGAAATACCGATGCTTCGGCCTGCAAGATCCTGTATCGCAGGTATGTCTGTGTCCTTGCCTGCCAAAAGTTTATAGGATCCGTTGGTCTGAGAGGTAATGCGCACATCCATGCCGCCCTGCACGGCAAAGGCTGCAGCCAGCGCGTCGGAGATAACCCCGTCCATTTGGCCGCTTTGAAGGGCGCTGTCCCGGTCCATGGCGCTTCTGAACAGCTGAAGGCTGACTTTTGCCCCTTCTTTTTCAAAATATCCCTGGGACTGCGCGATGATCACCGGGATGGAGTCTACGTCCGGCATGATGCCAAATTCCAGTCGGTCAGCGGATACAGAATCACCGGTTGACCCGGTTGACCCAGTTGATCCGGCAGGTCCGGCGACTCCACCTGCCTTCCTGCAGCCTGACAAAGACAGCAGCTGAAATATCATCAGGACCAGCAGCAAAGCGAGCGTTTTTCTAAGGACGGGCAGCAGAGCGGGCATTTTCCTTGCGCATTTCGTGTTCATGATTTTTCATCCTTCCATTGGACGGTTAAAGAGTTGGGTATTTTCAAAGCGTCCAGGATTTTTCCTGCCATAAAGGCCACCAGATCCTCCAGCGTTGCCGGTCTGCCATAAAATGCCGGCATGGCAGGCAGGATCACTGCGCCTGCCTGATCGAGTCTGAGCATATTTTGCAGGTGCACAACGCTCAGTGGAGTTTCCCGGGGAACCAGAACAAGTGGCTTCCGCTCCTTGATGCACACATCTGCCGCCCGCCCGATGAGGGAACCGAGGGATCCTGAGGCGATCCCTCCCAGGGTGGCCATGGAACAGGGCACAACGGCCATTCCGTCAACGGGGAAGCTGCCGCTGGCAACCGGGGCAAACAGGTTGGCATTATCATGGAGGATCAGGGAGGCTTCCGGCATTGCAAGCGACCGGGCCTGTGCCACCACCTGCTTAAGATTGCTGCCCGTCTCATAAGCCAGCACCTTTTCTCCGTTTTTACTCGCCAGGAGGTGCACCTCATGACCGGCCTTCAGCATCGCCTCCAGCACCTTCACTGCATAAACTGAACCGCTGGCTCCGGTAATAGCAAGTATGAAGCGTTTCTTCATTATCAACCTGCCTCCCCTATAAAGAAGTCCAGCAGCGTAAAACCCATGAATGCCAGGCTCAGCAGTTGGTTCAAGCCGTAGGAGGCGATGCGGATGCCCCGAAAATGTCCGGGCCTTGCCAGCAGGTGTTCTGTTGCCAGCAGAACGCCGCAGACGATCAGTCCTGCGTGGTACCAGCTCCCCAAGGGTAAAAGCAGGGCAAGCCCCGCCATGCCGGCAAAAGCTCCCGTATGCAGCAGGGCAGAAACCACCCGCGCGCCGTTGACTCCCAGCCAGGCGGGAATGGAATGAAGGTTCTCCTGCCGGTCAAAATCGATATCCAAAATCGCATAGAGGATATCAAAACCTGCCACCCACAAAGCCACTACTCCGCCAAGCACCAGAGCCGGCAGGCTAAACTCGGCGCGCACCGCCAGCCAGGCCCCCACGGGCGCTCCGCCGCAGGCGATGCCCAGCACCAGGTGGCACAGAGGGGTGAAACGTTTGGTGTAGGAATAAAGCCAGAAAATCCCCAGGGGCAACGGGCTTAGAAGGGCACACAGGGGATTTAGCATGAAGGCGGAAAATATGTACAAGCTAAAACACAGTGCGACGATCGCCCACGCTTCTGCTGTTTTCACCTTGCCTGCAGGGATATGCCGTCCGGCAGTCCTGGGATTTTTGGCATCGATATCCCGGTCGATGATGCGGTTAAGAGCGTTGGCGCCGTTTCGTGCACCGAACAGGGCCAGCAGGATCCACAGGAAGGTCCGGAAGGGAGGGATCCCCTCAGCCGCCCAGATCATGGCTGCCAGAGCAAAGGGCAGGGAAAAAAGAGTGTGGGAGAACATCACAAGGCCGCGGTAGTCGGACAGTTTGCGAAGCAGATGTTTCATAGCCCGTATTCCTCCCAGCGGCGATCTACCTGCCGCTTGATCTCCGGGGTCATGCACACATCCTCCGGCCATTCCCGGAGGTGACCTTCCTCCGGCCATTTTCGGGTGGCATCCACGCCCAGCTTGTGGCCAAACCGGGGAAGCGGGGAGGCATGGTCCAGTTCGTCCAGGGGACCGTCCACCACCACCAGGTCCCGGGCAGCATCGATATTGTTGAACACTTTCCAGGCCACAGTGGAAATATCCGCGGGGGAAATCTGCTCGTCCACCACTACGATCATCTTGGTGTACATCATCTGGCCCATGCCCCACAGCGCATGCATCACCTTGCGGGCATGCCCGGGATATCGTTTGCGGATGGAAACGATAAG
>DOHE01000332.1 GCA_003535395.1 Clostridiales bacterium
GACAGATGGTAGAGGATGTAAGGCTGGCAGTAAACGGGGAGTGTCCGGTTGAGTTCCTCGGCCGGATGGGAGGCATGATCCCGACAGAATCAGAAATCCTGAACCGGATCCGACAAATCATTGGGCGGAAGGAGTAATAATATGGCCATCATTTATCAAAAACCTCATGCGCTCAGTGCCAAGCCTATGCATTACTGCCCCGGATGCACCCATGGGATCATCCATCGGCTCATCGCGGAAGTTCTGGATGAATTGGATATCGAGGGGATCACCATCGGGATTTCTTCAGTAGGATGCTCATACAACAACTACGAGTATTTCAACTGTGACATGGTGCAGGCCGCTCATGGGCGCGCACCGGCAGTAGCCACGGGGATCAAACGCGTTTTGCCGGGGAAAATGGTATTCACCTATCAGGGGGACGGGGATCTGGCGGCCATCGGCACTGCTGAGATTGTGCATGTTGCTGCCCGGGGGGAAAAAATCACCACTGTATTTGTCAACAATGCCATTTATGGCATGACTTCTGGCCAGATGGCTCCCACCACCCTGCCAGGACAGCTTTCGACTACAACGCCAACAGGCCGGGATGTGAGCATACACGGTTACCCGGTGCGCGTCTGTGAAATGCTGGCTACTTTGGACGGAGCCGCATACATCGAGCGGGTCTCCGTCAGCAGTGTAAAAGGCATCATGGCGGCGAAAAAGGCGATTCGGAAGGCGTTCAAAGTCCAAGCGAAAGGCCTCGGATTTTCCTTGGTGGAAGTGCTCTCCACCTGCCCGACAAATTGGGGGTTGAGCCCGGTGGAATCCCTCAAATGGCTGGATGAGAATTTAACACCCTATTATCCATTGGGTGTTTATAAAGGGAAGGATATCGAGGGATAATGGATACAAAGGACGTAAGCCTGATTATTGCGGGTTTCGGTGGCCAGGGCATTTTGTCCGCCGGTACGCTGATCGCCTATGCCGGGATGCTGGAGGGCAGACAGGTGACGTGGCTGCCTTCCTATGGACCGGAAATGCGGGGCGGGACTGCCAACTGCCATGTTATTGTATCCAGAAGGCCCATCGGTTCACCCATCCTGAGCAAATGCCAGGTGCTGATCGTGATGAATGCTCCCTCTTTGGATAAATTTGAAGACATGGTGGAACCGGGAGGGATGATCATTGCGGACAGCTCCCTGGTGGACAGAAAACCTGCGCGGAAGGATGTGAGCTGTTTTTCTGTTCCGGCTACCAGGATTTCTTCGGATATGGGAAAACTGATTTATGCGAATATTATCCTGATGGGCAAACTGGTGAAGGAAACCGGGATCATCAGCCGGGAAAGCTTTGCCCGGGCATTGGAACATGTATTGCCGGAAAAATACAGGAAATTGATTCCGGAAGAGATGAGGGCCTTTGATATAGGGATGAATTCCTGAAAGCAGTACTGGATGAAAGAGAGGGGAAGAAGAATGCCCGGTTATGCCATCGTCAATGCCATATTGATCAATCAGGGAAAGATCGTGCCTTCTGCCACACTCCTCATTAAAGATGGACGCATCTCCTGTATTTTGGATGGCAAGCCCCATGCCAATATCGGCTACAAAGAAATCGACGTATCCGGAAGGTATGTATCTTCCGGGTTGATGGATCTCCATGTCCACGGTGGTGGTGGTTTTGATTTCATGGACGGCAGCGTGGATGCATTTCTGGGCGCTGCTGAATTTCATGCCAGGCATGGCACCACATCCCTGGTCGCCACTTTTTGTGCATCGGGCATATCCGGTTACCAGAAGGCATTCAAGGCGTTTCATAAAGCCAGGGAAGCATGCCTTGAGTCCAATGGGGCACAAATTTTGGGGGTCCATATGGAAGGACCCTATCTGAGCCATGAGTTTAAGGGTGCCCAACCGGAGAAAGTGCTTAAAACTCCCTTGGAAAATGAATACAAACACCTGGTCAAGTCTGCTGAAGGAAGTATCCTGATGTGGAGTGCCGCTCCGGAACTTCCGGGGAGTCTGGCAATGGCAGCCTGGTTGAACGGTCAGGGGATCACTGTATCTGCGGCACATACTGCAGCGGATTTTGAGCAGGCGGACCTGGCCTTTAGGAGCGGATTTTCAAGTGTCACCCATAGCTACAACGCCATGGCTGGCATCCGGAAGCTGAATTCGCTGAAATCCGGCGGAGTAATTGAAGCCGCCTATCTGAACGATAATATCATCATGGAATTGATCGCTGACGGCGTCCATCTGCCAGCTTGCCTTTTAAAACTGGCTTACAAAATCAAGGGGCCGGGCAAGATCTGTCTGGTGACGGATGCCATCCGCGCAGCCGGATGGGAAGGCAAAGGCCGGATCAGGCTGGGCAACTCCCGCCGGGGAACGCCCGTCCGCGTGGAAAATGGTGCTGCCTGGCTTAAGGACAGTCCGACGCTTGCAGGCAGCACGGCTACAGCAGAAACTCTTCTTCGGGTGATGAGTCGCGAAGCAGAAGCCCCTCTTGAGGATGTATGCCGCATGATGTCCACCACCCCCGCCTCTGTTATCCGAAGCCGGGAAAAAAAAGGGGCCCTGAAAACAGGAAAGGATGCTGACCTGACGGTTTTTGACTCCCAGTTCAACACCCTCATGACCATGGTGAAAGGGCGCATCGTTTACGATATTCTTTAACTTGCGGTAATTCATTCGGTTTTTGCCGGCGTTGTTTTCGCCGGAGATTGGCTGGGAGAGACAGTTTTAACAGGTGTCTCTCCTGCTTGCACTGCGGTTGCAGTCCCCGTCCCTGAAGCTGGACTGGAAGCAGCCGGCCCGTTTCCTGCCGGACTGTCGTGGTTGCAGGTATTTTCCCCGAGTCCGAAGGACAGGTCAAAGGGGAACGGATCCGTGTCCTTGTAAATCACATATTTGTACGGACGCTGGATCAGCACACGGGTCTCCACCGCACTGGCAGGGCAGTTGGGTCCGGCGGGAAGCGCTCTCCCAAAACCATCCTTGAAAACGGTACATACTTTTCGGGTAATGTGTACGTCGCATTTGTCCTTTGGTTCTGTTCCGGAGATAAAAAGTTCCGTCCGGATGGGGGCATAGTTGATACCCAGTGCCGGATTCATAGGATCCTGAGCACAGGTGGCGGTGGCCAGCTTGCCGGACCGCATACAGATATCCCGTTTGACCAGGCCCGAAGGAGACTGAAAGGCAACCGGTTGCAGGTTGGCATGGATCTGGCTCATGGATCGGTTCCACAGGTTCAATGCCACCGTCCATTCCGGGCCCTGGGGAATCGGGGTGTTTTTGTCATACCCGTACCACACCGCACCCACATAATAAGCTGAAAAGCCTACGAACCAGCTGTCCCGGGTATCATTGGTAGTACCGGTCTTGCCCCCGGTGGGAATGATCTGTCCCTGGGCATTGGCGATCTGCCCCAGTATGGAAGCGGTACCTGAAATGCACACATCCTGGAGAATGGTGTTCATGATATAAGCCGCTGTTTCGTCATATACAATAGTTTGCCGCGGTGTTTTTTTCTCGATCACCACATTTCCGAAATGGTCTTCTACCCGGACCAGGGTTGTGGGCGGATAATACAATCCTTTTTTTACAAAAGGCACAAATGCCGCTGCCGCCTGGAGAGGGCTGATGCCCTGGTTCATACCGCCGAGAGCCAGGGACACTTCCCGCTGATCGCGGTTGATCCCTACCTTTTTTAAATATTGAAGAGATTTTTCTGCGCCCAGCCATTCATCAAATACGATGGCGGCAGGCACATTGTAGGAAAATTTGACGGCATCGCGCACTGTGACCAGACCATGGTAAGCTTTGTCATAATTCATAGGGTAGGGATCCTCATCCGTTCCCAGCATGTAGACCGGACTGTCGTCCAACACAGTGGCAGCGGTTACGGCGCGTTCATTCAGTGCCGGGCCGTAAACTGCGATTGGCTTCATGACGGACCCGGGCTGGCGTTCAATCTGGGTAGCCCGGTTTAAGGAATTGGTGGTTTTTGGCCCGTAACCGCCATACAGAGCCCGGATTTGGGCTGTATTGGCGTCCAGGACCACCATGCTGGCCTGGGCATGCGGGTTGCCCGGCTCGGTGACCGGAAAGTTGCTGCTGTCCTGGAATACCTGATCCAATATCTTTTGCATCTCATTATCCAGTGTGGTGTAGATCTTTAACCCACCGTTGTAGATCTTGTCCAGCGCAGCTGCTTCACTGAGCCCTTGCTGCATAAATTCCTTCTTGATATCCAGAACCACCTGGTCTACAAAATAACTTTGGGAACCGGAATTGACTGTCACTTCAACAGCCTGATTGACGAAACGAAGTTCTTCCTTCACCGCTGCATCATATTCTGTTTTTTCAATCATGCCCAGTTCCAGCATTTTGTCCAGTACATCCATTTGCCGGTTTTTGTTGTTTTCCCGGCCCTTGGTCGTAGTAGGAGTGTACAATCCGGGATTGTTGGTGATGCCGGCGATGGAAGCCGCTTCCGCAAGGGTCAGCTGGGATGCGTTTTTACCGAAATAGGTCTTGGCTGCGGCCTGGACACCATATATATTGATGCCGGTGACGATGATGTTCATATAATTCTCGAGGATCTCCCATTTCTCGAGGTTTTTCTCCAATTCCATCGCCCGCCACCATTCCTGCACTTTTCTGCGCAACGAACGCTTGTCATCTCCGGTGACGTTCTTGATCACCTGCATCGTGATGGTACTGGCTCCGGCCATCTGATTTCCCGGGTTGAGGATTTTTTTAAACACTGCGCGGAAAAGGCCGGGCACATCCACACCCTCATGCTTTAAGAATCTTTCGTCTTCAATGGCGACCAGCGCTTCTCCTACATAATCGGGGACAGAGTCATAATTGACCCATTCCCTGTTTTCGTACTGGTAAAGCTCGCTTACCAGCTGATTGTTCCTGTCATAGACCTGGGTGGTGAAACGGCTGCTCATCAACTGCTCACGGGTTATGGGGGTGGCTGTTTTGATGTATCCAACCATGGCACCGCCAATAATGCCGGTGACAGCGATCATGACAGCCAGCAGTACCAGCACGATGGGGCGGCCGTACTGTCGGAAAAACAGCTGGATGGCGCCTTGTGCCTTAACGGTTTTGGATTTCACAGTATGTCTTGAAGTTCTGTCCGAACCAGTCAGTTTTTTGCCGGGGATATATTTATTCCTGTTTTTCATGGAATGTCCTCCCTTTTCAACGAGTGATATTATCCCATAAAGCGGGTGCATTGTAAACCCTGGCGGAAATGACATCCAGGCGGGTGCCTAGGCACCCTGGCACCTTGGCGGGAATGATGAAATGATATACAGGCATAAGAATCTCCGGAAGGAATATGAATAGAAGGAGAGTTCAACCGGCAGGATCAAAATGAAACTGATGGAGAAGCTGATCTATACTCCTGGAGGACGCAGGACACTCCTGCGTTTTATAGTCATAGCCGGCATCGTGATTTTGACCTGCGCGGCTCTGTTTCCGCTTGCAGCACCCCTATCCCTGCAGATGAGCCGAAAGGAAGTCCGCCTGGTCATCGAGAATGCCATCTACGGGAGTATCGAGCGGGTGGTAAACGAAGGATCCGCCTATGGAACACTGGTGAGTGTGACCCGAGACACTTCCGGAAATGTTACAGAAATCAAATCCAATCGTGGTCTGATCAATATTCTGTCATCTAGGCTCAATGAGGAGATCATTCGAAGCCTGGGGGCCATTTTTCAAAACAGGAAAGATATGCGGGTAAAATCGGATTTTGAGTCTTTGATTACCACCAGTGAGCAGGGGACCGTCCATCGACTGGTTTTACAGGTAAAGGCACAGGTGTCGAAAATGGAAGTGACCGTCCGCGTACCCTTGACGGAAACAGTATACCTGCGCTCTCCATTATCCGGTTCATAAACCTGAAGTTTATTTAAGATAATTCAGCGGTTCCACCGGCGTGCCGTTGACCCGGACTTCAAAGTGCAGGTGGG
>DOHE01000088.1 GCA_003535395.1 Clostridiales bacterium
GGAAAAAATTGCGGCTGCTTTGAATATCAATGTAAAGGATCTGCTGTAGGCTATATATGAAAGTAGTAAAATCAGGAAGATACTGGAAAGTCATCGATGCCAAAGGGCGTTTGCTTCTTCTGACTGCAAACGAATATGACGCCCTGGTGGTAAAAGTCATGCTGGAAGCCAAGGAGACGACGGGACCCAAAGTGGCTCATAAATTTCCAAGGAAGACATGATCCAGGTATTCCGATGCGGTCGCTGCCAAAGTCTTCAGGGTCCCAGGCGGGGTTGCCGGCGTATTTCTGCGGTAGGCCGGAAAGTACCGGCTAAGATGCAGCGGAATATCCCGGCGAATCCCGGCCAGCCAGGCTGCAAGCTGACGGATCTCCTCGGGTGAATCATTCAGCCCGGGGATGATCAGGGTCGTGATCTCCACATGGCAAATTGAAGCCAGGATCTCCACACTTTGTTTCACCCATTCCAGGGAGCCGGCGCAGTGAGCCCGGTAAAAGTCTTCTGTAAAAGCTTTCACATCTACGTTGACTGCATCCAGGATACTGCCCAGTTGAAGCAGGGGTTCTTTTTGGATCGTGCCGTTGGTCACCATGACATTGCAATATCCCCTTTCACGGGCCAGGCGGCCGGCATCCAGCATGTATTCATAAAAAGTGACCGGCTCATTATAGGTATAGGCGATCCCGATGCACCGCGGATCACCGGGAACCATTTCCACCAGCTGCTTTGGTGGAATGTATACGACAGGCGGGTGCTGCCTGGCGATTTTCCAGTTTTGACAAAAATCGCAGCGCAGGTTGCATCCGAAAGTGCCGATGGAGAGCACCGTGCTCCCCGGATGGAAGCGCTTCAGCGGCTTTTTTTCAATGGGATCGTAAGCCAGAGAGGAAATTTGCCCGTAGCTGTCCGCTTCCAGTATTCCTTTCCGGTGGGTCCGGACCCCGCACCGTCCGGATCCCCCCTCGGCGATGAAACACTCATGCGGGCAAAGGCCGCAGCGGATGCCGGTTTCTTTAAAGCCGCATGGGCGATCGATCCCTGATACCAAAGTATAGAACATCGCTTCTCTCATGACGGATGCCGCTCCACCCGGAACCTTTCCAGGGTGACTCCATTCAGGCTGGCGATGCCCGCTTTTCGAAGGGCGATCCCAACTTGCTGCTCCACCGTGTCCACCCCTTTCAGGTCCGGCAAAAGCAGCCCGGTCTTGCCTCCTTTTCTCACGATCACCCCATATTTGCCGGGATCCAGATCAGAAAGACTCTCCACAGGTTCCGGAGCACGCAAAATATCGACATGGAAATCAATCTCTTCCAACTCTTCCGGCGTGACCGGAAGGAATCGGGGGTCCCGGGTCCCTGCTGCAATGGCGTTGGCGATGATTTCTTCCGCCAAGTCAGGTCGGGTCGGGTATAGGGTACCGATGCAGCCCCTGAGTTCGCCGTGCAATTCCATGGACACAAAAGCTCCCGCCCTTCGCTGACGCATTTCCGGCGGCAGATCGTCAGGGACCTTCAGGGTCCTTCCGGTTTGAAGGTATTCCCGGAGCGCATTTTTGGCCAGGCGGGTGCAGGCATCTCCCCGGGTGTCGGGAGCTGCTTCTGCGGATTTCATGCCATTTTCTCTTTCATTATCGGAGCATTTGAACACTACCACGGCATAGCCCACCCCAAAAGGAGCTTCATAAGAAGATTCCATGACCTGGTATTCTGATCCATGCAATGATCCAAGCAGCATCAGCAGCGGGAGATGGCCGCACTGGCAGGCATTATCCAGGAGTTCAGGCGGCATGGCAAGCACTCCGGCCGTGTCTTTTTGCGCCAGTTTTTGAAGCAGTCCACGGTCATAGGCTTCTCCAGCAGGGTCAAAGCCGCAGGGGGCTTCCGGAGAGAGGCAGTGAGACAAATCTCCGCTGGCGATGACCCATACCCTCCTCCCCATAGACTTTGCTGTTTGTCGGATCCTCCGTCCGGCCTCATACGCCGTACGGGGAGAACAGAATCCGGGAGTTATATGGACCAGCCTGACGTCTTTCAAAACCTCTTTGTGATAATACAGCGGTACAAACGCCCCATGATCCAAAACCGCAAAGCTTTTCTCCCCTTTGCCGCTTCCGGGCTCCAGCCTCACGAAAGGGATCCCGCAGGTTTGCATTCCTTTTATAATGGCATCCGCCAGCTCCGGATCTCCGGGCCACTTCATGTCAAGCCCGGGACATCCGAATCTTGACATATCTCCCTGGTATACGGCCGACACGGATATGCTCACCGCATCCTGAAACATCCGGCCGTGGGGGCTGATCAGGATCAGCGCATCCGGCCCGGAATCAGCCGCAAGACCGGCCGCAAGGCGCACCGCTTCTACGGTGGCCGCGCAGGCAGATCCCTGTTCCCGGCCGATTTCCGGAAGCATGACGGGTGGATGGGGAAGCAGGCTTGCGCCTGTGATCCCGGGCGTGGAAGATGAAAATCGGACGGGTCCGGCTGTACTCACAACGATCCCTCCCGGTACTTTAAGACTTTAAGTACTTTAAGTACTTTAAGTACTTTAAGTACTTTAATCCTGCACTATCATGATTCCCGTATTTTTATTATAATACAGGGGAATATGGATCACAATCGGAGGTTTTACCGTGAATCACAAACTGGAAATGTTCAAGCAAAATATACAAAACAAGCGTGTCGCGGTTTTGGGCCTGGGGATCAGCAACACGCCCCTGGTGAAGTTTTTGCACCGGATCGGCGTCCGCGGGATTGCCTGTTTTGACCGGGCGGAACCAAACGCTCTTCTTCCGGTGATGGATGCGCTTGGCGGACTGGACCTTGCTTTTTATACCGGCAGGGATTATCTTCAGGATCTCACAGGATTTGATGTGATCTTTAAAACTCCCGTCGTGCGGTTTGATATACCGGAATTGATGGCTGCCCGGGCCGGCGGCGCATGGGTGACATCTGAGATGGAGGTCTTCTGTGACCTGTGCCCGGCCCCGATATACGGGATTACCGGGAGCGACGGCAAAACCACCACCACCACGCTGGTGAACGAAATGCTTAGCCGGCAGGGGTTTGTGTGCCACCTGGGCGGCAACATCGGGACCCCCCTGCTGGACCGGATCGAGCAGGTCACTCCCGAGGACCGGGTAGTGCTGGAACTCTCAAGCTTCCAGCTGCATACCCTGCGGCAGCGCATCCACACTGCCGTGATCACCAACCTGTCTCCCAACCACCTGGATGTGCACAGATCCTATGAAGAATATGTGGATGCCAAAAAGAACATCTACCGTTACCAGCATCCTGAAGACCGATTGATCCTGAACCTGGACAACGAAGACACCCGCACACTTCGCCCGGAAGCTCCGGGAACGGTAGCGGGCTTTTCCCGCAAGGGAAATTTAGCCGATGATATGGACGGGGTATTCACCGCTGAAGGAAAGGACGGCGTTCCCGCAATGTTCCTGAAACGCGGTGACGATACAAAAAAAATAGTGGATCTTTCTTCCATCCTGCTGCCCGGTGTGCACAACCAGGAAAATATCATGGCAGCCGCCGCTGCTGTTTCCGGTGAAGTTTCGGTTGATGTTATGGCACAGATCGCATCGGAATTCAAAGGAGTCGCCCACCGCCTGGAGAATATCCGGACCCTGAACGGCATCACATTCATCAATGATTCCATCGCTACCAGCCCCAACCGCACCATCGCCGGGCTTGAGTCCTTTCCCCGCAAGGTGATCCTGATCGCAGGGGGGAAAGACAAAAACCTGGACTTCTCCGGTGTCGGGAAGGTTCTGGCGGAGCATGTCAAGTCCCTGTTCCTGATTGGAGAAACCTCAGAAAAAATCGCCGGTTCCCTCGCCGGGACCGATCATCGGATCTCTATCCATTATTGCACCAGCTATCCGGAGGCGGTAACCGAGGCCTATCTTTCCGCCGCGCCCGGAGATGTGGTGCTTTTGTCTCCCGCCAGTACCAGTTTTGATCTGTTTAAAAATTTTGAAGAAAGGGGCAACCTGTTCAAACAAGTGGTCAACAGCCTGCAGTAAACCTTCACGCAGCGGCAGCAAACCTGGCTGCCGGAAAATCAGATCATTCTTCGTTGGAAGGTTCTTCCGGCTGTGCGCTTTCGTTTCCCGTGAGCTCGCCGATGGTGCTGGTCAGCTCATCGCGGTTTTCTGCCGGTATATCCCCGGGCTGCCCTTCCTGCTCCGCAGCGGTGGCGTCCGGATTCCGTATCGGATTGATGGGTTCCACATCCCGGATGCTCAAGGAAATCTTACGGCTCTCTCCATTCACTTCCAGGACCTTCACGTCCACCTGCTGCCCGATATGCAGTACTTCTTCCACCTTGGCGATCCGATAGGTCGATATCCGGGATATATGCACCAGCCCGTCCACTCCCTCCATCAGGGAGATAAATGCGCCGAAAGGCACGATGCGGACGACTTCCCCTTTGAGTACATCTCCCGGGTGGATCCGCTCTTCGATCCCGTACCACGGATTTTCTTCCGGTTTTCTAAATCCCAGGGAGATCCGGCCTCTTTCTTTGTCCAGCTCTAATATCTGAACTTCCACGGTATCTCCTGCCTTCAATACTTCTGAAGGATGCTTGATCCGGTTCCAGGACAGTTCGGATACGTGGATCAGCCCGTCAAATCCGCCCAGATCTACAAAGGCGCCGAAGTCTGCAATGCTGCGTACAGTCCCTTCCATTTGCATGCCCACAGAGACGGAGCCCCAAAATTCTTCGAACCGCTTTTTCTTTTCTTCAAGGATCACCGACTTGGCTGAAGCCACCACTTTGCGTTTCTCCGGGTTGCACTCGGTGATGCGCACCTTGAGTTTTTGTCCCTTGAACGGGTCCAGTTCCTTGACATACCGCTCCGACAATTGGGACGCGGGTATGAAGATCCGGATACCCTGGTATCCCGCCAGCACACCGCCGTTGACGATTCCGGTGACCATCACCTCGATGGGTTCCCCGCTTTCCTTGAGCGAAAGAAGTTCAGTATAATTCTGGCTGTTTTCAACCCTTTTCTGGGACAGTTCCACAACACTGTCTTTTTCATTCACACGGATGACAAAGACCTCTATCTCATCTCCCACTTTGAGAGAACTGTTGGGATCCATCGAGGCAGCATCCGAAAATTCCGACCGCTTGATCAACCCATCATACTTAAAACCCAAACCGATGGATATCTCATTGTCCTTGATGGCAAGCACTTTGCCCCTGACGGTAGCTCCTCTTCCCAGGCGGCGGTTGTTGTTCTCCTCGTCATGCTGCTTCAGGGCTTCTCCAAAATCCATCTCATTGTCTTTCCTTGCCATTTCATCCATTCTCCCTAGTACCTCCCTGACAACCCGGCCGGGCGTTGACGCCCCCGCGGTTATCCCTATACTTGCGTTGCCAAGACTCAGGTCTTCCGGCAGGTCTTTTGCCGATTCCAGGCTGATCACCCCCGGGCAAACCGTCCTGCATGTTTCGCAAAGTTTTTGCGTGTTGGCACTGCTTTTGTCGCCAATGATAAGCATTATATCAACTTTTGACGCAATTTCAAGTGCTTCAGTCTGTCTTTCTGAAGTTGCCCGGCAAATTGTCTTGTGAAACTCCACCCGACTGCCAAACCGGTCTTGCAGCGTCTTGCGGACCTTGTTCCAGCACTCATCCGTGATCGTAGTCTGGGCAACAACGCTGATCTTCTGCATATCCGGCACCGTCACTGCGGCTGCGTCCTCCGTGCAGGAAACCACGACTGCCCGTCCGTGGGCCCATCCCCGGATCCCTTCCACCTCGGGGTGTCTGGCGTCACCAACAACTATAATGTTATACCCCTTATTTCCCATCCCGTCAACATATTGATGGATCTTTTTTACGTAGGGACAGGTGGCGTCCACCAGCTCAAGCCCTTTCTCCGCTGCCGTGCGGTAAACTTCAGGACCTGCGCCGTGAGCTCGGATCACCAGGGCCCCGGGCGGCACAGCTTCATCCAGGGATGCCACGACCAAAGCACCCCGGGCTTTCACTTCCTCCAGAAATTCCTTGTTGTGGATAATGGGTCCCAGCATATACACCCGGCCATTGTTCA
>DOHE01000119.1 GCA_003535395.1 Clostridiales bacterium
CTGCTGCAGAAAGTACCTTTTGTATTGCTGCAGGTTTTGCATACAAAAAGAGCCACCCAAAACAGAAGCCCCCGGCTTCGATTTTGATGTGACTCCTCATCTCCACACATCCATGATTCAGTTCATTTTAAGTATATACCGGGTTTTGCCGGTTTACAACTCCCAAAGCTCACTTTTTCCCGTAGATACAGCCAGGGCACCTGCGGCCAGGATCTCCATCACCTCCTGCTTGGTTTCCACCAGCCCTCCCGCGATGACATGCACAGAGAGCTGCGCAGTAATACGACGGATCATGCCTGGCATGAGCCCGGGCATGATCTCGATCATGTCCGGCTGGGCGGCATGGGCGGTCTTGACCGTGGTTTCATAGGACAGGCTGTCGAGCAGGAAAAACCGCTGGATGCCGAACAGTCCGATTTCCCGTGCATACTTGATTTGGCTGCTCCGGGTGCTGATGATCCCCTGGGGACGGATCACTTCCTTAATGTAATCGATCGCGCGGTTGTCCCTGCCCAAGCCATCGACAAAATCAAGATGGATCAAAACGGACTTTTTCGCCCGCACCACAGTGTCCACCCTCTGCTGCAAATTGAAGATATCCGCCTGCAGCAAAAAAATCACCCCGGCTTTGGATTCCACAGCCGTTTTGAGCATTTTTTCTTCCCGCACTGCGGCGATCACCGGATATTCTTCAAGGGCTTGTATTATCCTGGGGGTGTTCAATGCGTTTTCTCCCTTTTACTGCTGCGTTTTGCTGTCTTCCTGTCTGAATACGATATAGGAGTAGATCACGGGCACCAGTACCATAACCAGGATCATTCCCATGAGGATCCCTACCAGGAGCGTATCTTTGAGCAGAGCCGCGGAGACGATCATGACCAGACCTCCTGCCAGCCAGATCCTGCCTCCCAGCTGGTGGGTCTTTTTCCATACGGTCTCATTGGCCAGGGTCCAGGGCGTCCGGATCCCGACGAAATAATTGTGCCTGAATTTGGGCATGGCATACCCCAACAGTGCAAAAAGCGCTCCCATGGATAATGAAATCAAAAAATCCACCTTCACGGCCTGCGCATCAAAAGCTGAGCGCAGGATAGCCGCCTGGATCACACCCATGAAAACCACAAACCCCAGACGGATCAATGCATACGGGCCTTCAAAGGAAGCGTAATTTTTTTTGTGCGGATCGATTTTCGGGATGAATTTCAACAAAAGGCTCAGCCCCAGGATGATCAACGGGAGCAGAAACGCCGAATTCCGGCCTCCCCAACCGTCGATCTCCCCCCGGGCATTCCAGTGCATGGGAATTTTTTCCGGCAGGGAAGGGTAGAGGATCAGGGTCGCAACCAGGGGAATGAGGGCCAGGATCCAGAGAGTCCACTCAAGATATGCCAGTTTTTTTGCCTTTTCCATATGGGAGGGCCTCCTCTCATAATACGATTTAACGTTTTTTTATCTTCGGTTTGCCATTCAACATATTCAGCCCATGCTTTGTCATGCCATACTTTATTCATCTTCGACCTCAATCAGTTCATGAACTGAAAGATTTTTGCCCTCTTCGACATCATCAATTCTGCGTTTTAATTCTGCTTGATTTTTTACACTGTAAAATGGGTCACAAATTTCAAATGGTATTTTCCCCTGACGCAGAGCTTGACGAGCAAAAATATTGAATGCAGTGGATAAATTCATACCAAAATCGTTAAACATTTTTTCCGCATTTTCTTTTACTTCTTTGTCAAGCCTGATTGTTACATTGATAGTTTTAGCCATATTAGTCACCTCCACATTTATATATTCTCAATATATCATATTATTCCGTGTAAATCAAATGGTTTGCACTGTTTATTTCTGGTTTCATTGTAGGATAGACAATATCAGGCCAGTTGCAGTGCCGGCTATAGACAACTGGGGCGAAATACAATAACTGCAGAGCGGAAAGCCTGTGCTCCACGACTTCCCGCCCAATACTTCAGTTATTGCCAAACCCAGCCCTGCTACAATTTCTTCACCACGATCTCCCGGCCGATGCGCACCCAGGTGGCTGGATCCTCCATGCCCAGCCGCCACAGGGCAACACCTCCGATCCCGTGCTGCCAGGCCAGCCGGATTTTGGCAGTGATGCTGGTTTCATTTTCAAACCAGACCTCGTGCCGGTTGCCTTCCCCGTCCGTATAACGGAAATACGGAGTGAGCTGCCCCTCATCAAATACGATCCCCGCATTGTACCTGCGGGCCAGGTTCATGGCGGCAGCGTAGGAAACATAGAGATTCCGGCCGGTGGTCAGGTTAAAATCGAATCCAAACACGGAAATGGCTGCAAATATTTTTTCCTTGGGCATCTTGGTCATGGTGTACCCAAGCACCCGGTTCATCCAGCCGGCGGAAACCGCCGGGCCCGGAGGGCTGCCGGGCCAGCCGTGCTCGTTGTAGAGCATCACCACAAACTGGTCCACGGCGGCTCCGATCACCTTGTAATCAAAGGGATCCGAAAAAGGATTGAAGGGTTCGTCGCGGATCCGGGAAGGGATCGAGGCGGAAAAGAAGAATCCCCGCTGCGTAAGCGCCCGACCCAGCTCCACATAAAAGGTGGAAAGATCCCGGCTGTCTTCCTGAAACACATCCTCGATATCGATGTTCACACCGTCAAAGTTAAACTGCTCAATCAGGCGGATAATGCCAGCGATCGCCCGCTGCCGCGTATCCGGATCCGTCACCAGCCGGCGGGCCACTTCCCGGCCTGCCGCCTGACCGCCGGGCCGGTATAAAAGGTTGTGTATTACGGGCAGCATCATCACATTGTTCCTGTGACCGATCGCGATCAATGTGCGTACCTCTTCGTCGGTAAACGTTCCGAATTTTTCTATGATACCCGGATCCTCACGGTTGAACCGATACATGAACAGCCCGGTCTGGGACAAGTACTCGGGATTTTCCGCAAAAGAACGGAAAGATCCGGGCAAAGCGGGCCCCTCTTCCAATGTATAAAAACCCAGGATACCCATAATGGGTTTTGAGCCGTCATGCACCCCCAGGGAGGTGATACGCCTGGCGATCCAGCCCGGGTTTTCATTGTACAGCCTAATTTTGAGCCACTGGGGAGTGATGCCGGTCACCGGCAACCGGGCGGTGCGCACCATGGTGGTGATCACTTCGTAATTCTCTCCCGGACCGCTTCGGATATTGGCTTCGTTTACCGTGACGATGGCTTCTGTATATTGAGGAATGACCAAACGTTGTCCCACATTCAGGGTTGTGGATGTGAGATCGTTCCGGATCATGATGCTTTCCACCAGGGTGCCGTATTGACGGGCCAGCTGGTAGAGGGTGTCTCCTGGACGGACAGTATGCACGATCACCCGGGATGTATACACCGGAATGAAAAGACGCTGCCCTATATTGATCGTGGTTCCCGTCAGCTGGTTTGCCACTGTCAGCTGGGGAACAGTCACTCCAAATTTTTGTGCGATTTTAAATAATGTGTCTCCTGCCTGAACAACATACCACATGGGAATCCTCCCGGGAACTTGACTACTTCAATATATTCCCTGCTGTAAATTCCCGTGTTGGATGCCGGTAAAAAAAGGAAGGGCAG
Source organism: Clostridiales bacterium (assembly GCA_003535395.1). GTDB lineage: Bacteria > Bacillota > Clostridia > UBA8921 > UBA8921 > UBA8921. The sequence goes on from DOHE01000119.1 coordinate 3,593, forward strand.
GCGAAAACACCTGCCCGCCGAATGGATTTGCCTGAAGTCTTACGTTTTTTGAACGTCCTTGTTTTTGGTAAACAGACGGACAATCGCCAGCAGCAGTACGGCTCCCCCGAGGGAAGTCAAAAGCCCCGGCAGGCTGAAGTCCCTTTGGTTGATGGTCCCGGTCCCGAACAGAGGGGTAATGACATATCCGGCCAGAAATGCGCCCACGATTCCAACTAATATATTGGATAATGTTCCCTGTTTTTGGTTGGTTCCCATGATCATGCTGGCGATCCATCCGATGAGGCCGCCCACGATGATCCAGAGTATAAAGTTGATCATATTTTCATTCTCCTTTCTTTTTTGCCTGTTTTCCTGCTATTTCAGTATCCCCGGACTGGATACAGGTATGCATGGCTCCATGGCGACCCGCGGCAGGCAAGCGGATGCAAGGGCACCCGGCAACGGAAAGTCAATGGAAATCATGCTTGCATATTCCGGCCGGGGTTGCTATAATGCGATGGATGTAATCCATTACACCGTGTTTGGGAATGGAGCGGCCAAAGCAATGGCAACCATACAGGATGTTGCGGAAAAAGCGGGAGTATCCGTTGCGACGGTTTCCCGGGTCCTTAACGGCAGCAGCCGGGTGGCGGAAGAGACACGCAGCCGGGTACAACAGGTGATCGACCGGTTGGGATATTCCCCCAACCTGCTGGGCTCCCAGCTTCGGAAAATGCGCACACAGACAGTGCTGGTCGTGCTTCCCAGCATTTCCAATCCATTCTATTCCAGGGTCGTCAAAGGGATCGGGGATGTAGCCAAGGCGCACGCCTATCATATGCTGCTGTGCAATACAGATTCTTCCCCGGAACTCGAATCTTATTATATCGGTCTGCTTCGGAAAAAAATGGCAGATGGCATGATCCTCATGGAATCCGGGTTGAGTGGGGAGGAAATGGAGAAACTGTCGGCGCTGTATCCCATGGTCCAGTGCAGCGAATACCGGGAGGGTATTTTCGTTCCCCGGATCTCCATCGACAATCGAAAAGCGGCAAGGGATGCGGTGGACCACCTTGCAGAGCGGGGGCACCGCAGGATCGGTCTGCTGACGGTAAACAACACGCTGATTTCCACTGTAGAAAGGAATCGGGGATATGCGGACAGTTTACAGCAGCACGGCAGGCCGTGGGATGCGGAGGCGGTTTTCACCGGGGATTATACCTACAGCAGCGGGGTCATGGCTGCGCAGCGCATTGCACGGATGGGAAAACCTGTGGATGGAGTGTTTGCATTATCCGATATGATGGCCATCGGGCTGATGAAGGGGCTAAAGCAGGAAGGATTCCGCATCCCGGAGGACATCTCTGTCGTGGGATTCGATGACATCAGTTTTGCCAGCATCTGCGAGCCTGCGCTGACAACGGTGAACCAGCCCCGGTATTCCCTTGGGGAGCGGGCGATGCAGCTCCTGCTCCGGAGGATCCGGGGGGAAGGGACCGGGGATGAATCCATCACACTGGCGCATTCTCTGATCATCAGGCAATCCACCCGGTGACGGGTTTTGATCTAAAACCAAGGGAAAAGGAAAGGAAGGGACAGGAATGAAACTGGGGATCATCGCGGCGCCGAAGGAAGAGGATTTTCGCGTTGCAGCGGACAAAGGGCTGGACTTTGTTGAATTTTGTGTCAATGCCAAGGGACAGGACAAATCGAACCGGAGCAACGTGGATGAGTTCTGCGCAATGACGAGCACGATCCGTGAATGGATCAGGAAATATGGGGTGGCGGTGGGATCCATCGGACGGTGGGGTGCCGGCTGGATCCATCCGGACGGCTCTGTGGTGGAAGAGGAGATCGCTGCCTCGATTCGCCTGATGGAGACGGCTA